>JALHVH010000001.1 GCA_022867105.1 Candidatus Aminicenantota bacterium | reverse complement strand
TACTGCGGCCTGATGCTGACCGAGGACGGCCCGAGGGTCCTCGAGTACAACTGCCGGTTCGGGGACCCCGAGACCCAGCCCCAGATGTTGAGGCTGGAGAGCGACCTCGTCGAGATCATGCTCTCGGCCATCGAAGAAGATGTCCTCCGCGCGGAGGTCCGCTGGAGCCTCAAGCCCTCGGCCTGCATCGTCCTGGCGTCGGGGGGGTATCCCCGCAAGTATGAAACGGGAAAGGAGATCACCGGGCTCGGCGAGGTCGAAACCATCCCGGGTGTTGTCCTCTTTCACGCCGGGACGGAGGTCGTGGACGGAAAATACCGGACGAACGGCGGGCGCGTCCTCGACGTCTGCGCCTCCGAGGCGACGCTCGATGAGACGATGACGAAGATCTATTCCGCGGTCGGGAAGATCTATTTCGAGGCGATGCACTTCCGTCGCGACATAGGCGCGGAAAGGGAGGTTTGACCATGAACGTGACGATATTCCTGGGAAGCGGGTCCGATTTTGACGTCATCAAGGACGGCCTGGAAATCCTGAAGGAGTTCGGCGTGCCGTTCGACCTCGAAGTGACCTCGGCCCACCGTTCGCCGGAGCGGACGCTGAAGCTAGTCAGGGAAGCCGAGAAGAAGGGGACGGAGGTCTTCATCGCGGTCGCCGGCAATGCCGCCCACCTGGCCGGTGTCGTCGCCGCCCACACGGTCCGTCCGGTCATCGGCGTGCCGGTGGAGAGCGCGGCGCTGGCGGGAATGGACGCCCTGTTGTCCACCGTCCAGATGCCCAAGGGCATCCCGGTGGCCACGGTTGCGCTCGGGAAGGCGGGAGGGGCCAACGCGGCCCTCCTGGCCGTCCAGATCCTGGCCCTGAACGACGCCGGGCTCCGGAAGAAACTGGCCGCCCATCGGAAAAAAATGGCCGAAGATATCGAAGCGAGCTCAAGGAAGGTCCAAGACAAGGCATGACCTCTTTTTCCATACGCAACTTCGGCTGCCGGGTCAACCAGGCCGAGGCGTTCGCCTGGGCCGAGGAATTCCGGAATCACGGGCTTGCGGTCGGGGACGCCTGGGAACAGAGCGACTACGTCCTCGTCAATTCGTGCACCCTCACCGGAAGGGCGGACCGAGACGTCAAGCGGTTCATTCACAAGGTCGCGCGCCGGAACCCGAAGGCCCGCCTGGTCGTGACGGGCTGCCTGGCCGAACGGGCCGGCGGGGAACTGGGCGAAATGCCCGGCGTCTGGATGGTCGTCGGCAACGCGGAAAAGGGCGATCTCGCGGGGAAGCTCATCCAATCGACGGGAGCTCCTGAGGGGGCAGATGACATCGCCCCCTATCGGGCCCGGGCCCAGGTCAAAATCCAGGACGGCTGCGATTTCCACTGTTCGTTTTGTGTCATCCCGAGTGTCCGGGGGAAAAGCGTGAGCGTTCGTCCGGAGCAAGTCCTGGTGCGGGTCGGAGACCTCGCGGCGCGGGGCTACCGGGAGATCGTCCTGGCGGGGATCCACCTCTCCTCCTACGGATTCGACCTTGAGCCGCGCGGATCGCTCCTCGGTCTTCTCCGCGGGATCGAAGCGATCGAGGGCCTCGGCAGGGTCCGGTTGAGCTCCCTCGACCCGCGCCTATTGGACGATGCGCTCGTCGAACATGTCGCGACAAGCCCTTGGATATGCCCGCACGTTCACTTGTCCTTGCAGAGCGGTTCGGACCGAGTCTTGGGGATGATGGGGCGGGGCGCGGGCCGGAGTCGATACGCCAGGGTCCTGGAAAATCTTCGCCGCCTCTCGCCCGACGCCGCGCTCGGCGCCGACATCATTGTCGGGTTCCCGGGGGAGAGCGACGAGGATTTCGAGCGGACGCGCGATTTCCTGGGCCGGGCGCCCCTGGATTATTTCCACGTGTTCCCTTATTCGCCGAGGGAGGGGACCGAAGCCGCCCGGATGGCGCCGGTCGGCGAAAGGATTAAGACGGAAAGGGCCGCGGTCCTGAGGGAGATGTCGGCGGAAAAGAATCTGGATTTCCGAAGACACTTCGTCGGGCAGGAGCTCGAAGCCGTGGTGATCGCGAAGAAAGGCCGGGAGGCCGAGGTCCTGACGGGGAACTCCATCCGGGTCCGGGTTCCGGACTGCCCCGCCGCCCGGCGGGAGATCGTCAAGGTGCGGATAACGGCCGCTACGCTTCAGGAGACGACCGGTGTCGTATCCCTCGGGCCAACAGGCACGATCGGTTGAGAACGATGAAACGCATACATATCCTTCCGCCCGAGCTTGCCCAGAAGATCGCGGCCGGCGAGGTCATTGAACGGCCGGTTTCCGTCGTCAAGGAGCTCGTCGAGAACTCCCTGGACGCGGAAGCCACGGAGATCAGGGTCGATCTCCTCGACGGCGGGAATAAGCTCATCAAGGTCCGGGACAACGGCCTGGGCATGTCCCCGGAGGACGCCGCCCTCTGCTTCCGGCGCCACTCCACGAGCAAGATCGCAGGCGAGGAGGACCTCGAGCGGATCTCCACCCTCGGTTTCCGTGGGGAAGCGCTGGCCAGCATCTCGGCCGTGTCCCGCCTCACGCTCAAGACGTTCGACGGGAACGGGGACAGAGGGACCGAGATCGAACGGGAGGGGGACAAGCTCCTGCACGTCACGGATATCGCTTTCCCCAGAGGGACGTCGGTCGAGGTCCGGGAACTCTTCTTCAACCTGCCGGCCCGGCGGAAGTTCCTCCGCTCCGACAGGTCCGAGTTGAGCTTCATCGCTAAATATCTGACCAACGCGGCCCTGGCCTACCCCGGGGTCCGTTTTATCCTAGCCCACGGCCCGCGGGAGGTCCTGAGCTGCCCGGAGGTGACGGGCCTCAGGGAGAGGATCTTCCAGCTCTACGGGAGGGCGGTCCTCGACGGCCTGATGGAGGTCGACTACAGGGAAGGGGAGTGCGGGGTCCGCGGGTTCGCGTCCAGGCCGCTCCGGGGAAGGGCGGACCGGAACCACCAGTTTTTCTACGTCAACGCCCGGCCCGTCAAGGACCGCACGCTCCAGGCCGCCCTGAACCAGGCTTATTCCGGGATGCTGGAAAAGGACCGGTCGGCCGAGGCCTTCCTCTTCCTGAGCGTGCCGTTCTCCGAGGTGGACGTCAACGTCCATCCGGCCAAGGCCGAGGTTCGCTTTCGGGATCCTCAGGCGATTTTCCGGCTTGTCTTGAGGAGCGTCGGGCAGGCGGCCCTGAGGGTGAGCGGGATCAAGGAGGTCTATTCCCCGGGGAAGGACCCCCGGGGGCCGGCGCCGAGGGTCGAAGAGGAGGGCCTGCCGCTTGATTTCGCCGCGTTCCAGGGCGTCCGGAAGAGGCGCCCCGAAGAACCGGCAAATTTCGAGCCGTCCCAGGCTGAACCGGCGAGGCCGGGGCCCGCCGTCCTGGGTCAATATCTGAACATGTATATCGTCGCGGTCTCGGACGAAGGGGTTTTCGTCATCGACCAGCACAACGCCCACGAACGCGTCCTTTACGAGAAATACCTCGAGGTCGACCGGAAAAGGTCCTGGCCGCGGAAGATGCTCCTCATCCCGGTCATCATGGAATTCCCGCCCTCCGGGGTGCTGAGCTTCGAGGAGAACCGGGGGCTCTTCGAGGACGCCGGCTTTCTCGTGGAGGGGATGGGCGGCCGGAGCTACTCGCTCAAGGAGCACCCGGACGTGTTCAAGGCTGAAGAAGCCAGGGAGATATTCCTGGGTTTGTTGGAGGAGGTCGGCCGGGAAAAAGCGGCTGGGAGACGCGAGAAGCTCCTGGCGGCCATGGCCTGCAAGTCGGCGATCAAGGCCGGCGAGGTCCTCCCCATGGCCAAGATGGAATACCTCGTCGATGAGCTCTTTAGAACCTCCCAGCCCTCGCTCTGCCCCCACGGCCGGCCCGTCGTGGTCAAGATCGACCGCGCGACGATCGACAAGGGCCTTCGCCGGAATTAAAGGTGGTTTGACCCTACCTTGTTATTTTGATATCATGACCGCGCTCCGGGACCAGGGTGAGCATCTGCCGAGGCGCTCGCAACGGATTCGTTTTCAGCGGCATGTACGGGGAGTGGCGCAGCCTGGTTAGCGCGCCTGCCTTGGGAGCAGGAGGTCGTCGGTTCAAATCCGATCTCCCCGATTTTTCTTGCCGGGCGCGCTTGAGTGAGCGGGCGCGGGGAATGCCGCTCCGGGTTTTGCCAAGGCATGCGGATTGATACCCACGGCTTTATCATGTTATGAGTTACCAGACGGTTCGGGTGCGCCTGTAGCTCAGCTGGACAGAGCAGCTGCCTTCTAAGCAGCGGGTCGGGAGTTCGAGTCTCTCCAGGCGCGCTCCTATTCTCCTTTATTATCTGTCGTTTTCCTTTAAACTATTCATTTTGTTCGGGCTTCCCGCGCCAACAAGTATTCCTGTTATTCATATAAACAAGGCGTGAATTTAAAAATACAGCATCAGATAAAGTTTCTGCTCGCTGTTGTTTTTGTGAACATCCGGGAAATCTCGAAACTGGCTGTTCTTGTGATGATACAAATATTCAAATCCAAGGCTGAGATTGCTGAAAAGTTTGACGGCAATTCTGGGTTTGAATATGCTGATGATTTTGTTTCCAGCCGGTCCGATATACGTATGAAGCCCATAAAGGTAATAGATCGCCGTCACTTGTCCCTTTTTCCCAAGATTGAGAGTGCCCTCAAACTTGGCTTCACCCCCGCCGGAATAATCATAATTGCGGCCATGGATCCCGGCCTCCACAATATCAACATATGGCGAATTGCTTGCGCTGAGAGGGATGAGCCCGAGATGGAATGCGGATTGAAGATTGGAATTCTTGGACAACTGCCATTTCGCAATGATTCCTCCACCGAAGCCTAGAGCGCTGATTTCGAAAATCTTGCTGTCCCAGTAGTTATAATGTTGAAATGCCCCGATCAGAATATCCATATTCCCGGAGTGAACCGTCTTGCCGAATAAAAGACCATATCCGATGACATTGTCCAGATATTTCTTTCCCACATTTTTTCCGTAACTGAGATCTATCCGAAGCTTGAAGACATCGAAAGGCTTTCGGAGTCGTATTTCGAACGGATCTCCATAATCGAGATGAATATTGAAAATTGCGCTTACGCTGCCCGTCCCGAAGCTCGTCCCCTTATTGAAGTAATGCGCCCCAGCGGCCAACGTCATATTGAGCGGTTCTTTTTGATAGACCTCTTTCGGAGTGACTCTTGTCAGCTTTCCCTGCAAAAGCCTGCTGATAGCTCTCCCGGGGCTAAGAATCGCAGCCGCAAATTCCCGGAAAAATCTCTCCGTCCCGGTCGTTCGATCATCCAGGATATTCGAAGTTAATCTGTAAAGGATTTCTCCAAATAATGCGCCGCTGGCAGTCGTGTTGATAATATCGTTATATGCCGGCAGCGTCGTTTCTCCGAAATACTCCCACATCAAACTGCCGAAAAAGACAAAAGGCACGGATTCGAAGTAACGATATCCGTTCGCACGAGCGGAATTAAAAAAAGCGCCCCCGGAATAGGGATGAAAGAAAAAATTCATACTCAACCTGTCTGCATCCCATTCCCAGCCCGTTTTTAGGTTCTGTTTCCAGCTCTGAGGTCCTATGTGCGACCAAGAATAATTAAAAATAAACCGATCAACCGCCCATGTAAGAACATCGGTTGAGACAACCCTGAGAGCAACCGTCCACAGAGGAGATTTCTTGTTATACTCTGGGTCGTCATCCCGCAACCGAACGGGCGGCTCGATGAACGGCTGTTGTTGGAAAGAAAATGTTATGGGCCCCGAGCCGCCTCCATTCACGCTGTCGGTGCTTGTTCGAAAAGAAGATAAATAAAAATTCGCAGCATAGGCTTGCGGAAGTTGTTGCCATCGCGGTCGCGGAGGATCGTTGTTCTCGGATAATAGGCGCCCGTACGCGAGTGATCCGCTACTGATTAAGGCCGCGAAACAGACCAAGGCCATCTGCGCGAATTTCCATTTGAAACCGCGAAAACGTTGTTTTTCGTGCTCCGTCCTGGAGGGATATCGAAGATTGCTGCAACCCCAGTTAGAAAAACCGACGCAGGGATCGCGCATCTGCGATTTACGGGCTGCCCTTTTTTCATCGTCGGCCCCGATAGGATGCTTCTCGGGGCCGACGCGAAGGGGTTGATAAAAAAGAGCTCGACCCACCCCAGCCCTATTCCTGATTGTTCTTTTTCTTTTTGCCTGGCGGGACCTTCTTGACCTTCTTGATCTGCTCGACCTTCTTGACCTCGTCGGTGTCGTTTTTATGCCGAACTGTCAACTGCTGCTTCTCGACGGCATGGTTCTTCTTCAAATCAGAGATCTTGGCCTCGAAATCTTTGTTGACCCTGGCTTTTTCAGAGGCGTTGCCGAGTTTCCGTGCCTCCTCGTCGCGCTTCTGTTGCATGCTTTTGATCTCTTGCGCTTGGCTTATCTCCAAGAGTCTCTTTTCTTCAATCTGCCGCTTCTCGACGGCCGCGGCTTCCGTTTTGATGGCTTGTTGTCCCCGGGGGTCGAAAACCCTGGCCGGAGCCAGTTCTTGCCGGGCCTGGTCC
>JALHVH010000101.1 GCA_022867105.1 Candidatus Aminicenantota bacterium | reverse complement strand
TCGATCCTCGTTAAATCAATCTTCGTAATCGTGCCCGTTGCGCATTTTGTCCTTGCCGTTGACCCCGTTCGCGTCCAGGGCCCACATGCCGCGGCCGTGGGTGGCGATGACGACGATGTTCTCCATGGGGTGGATGATCAGGTCGAGGACGTAGACCGTCGGCAGGTCCCTGCCGAGCACGGCCCACGTCTTCCCTTTGTCCGCGGACACATAGACGCCGCCGTCCGTCCCGACGTAAAGGATGTTCTTGTCGACCGGGTCCTCGCGGATGACGTTGACGGGCCCGCAGGGGATTCCTTTTGATATGTCAACCCAGGTTTTGCCGTAATCCTTGGACATCCAGACGTAGGGCGTGAAGTCATCGTCGCGCTTTCCGTTTTGCGTCATGTAGACGGTCCCCATGTCAAAGGCCGAGGCCGCGATCCGGCTCACCCACTTTTCGTAGGGGAGACCGGACGTGATCTCCTGCCAGGCTTTTACTCCATCTTTTGTCACCCAGACCCGGCCGTCGTCCGTCCCGGCGTAGATCAGCCCGTACTTGAGGGGGGACTCGGAGATGGCGAAGAGCGTATGATAAGGGATGTCGCCCATCTCGGACGCGGTGTTGTAGGTCAGGTCGGGGCTGATGCGCTCCCAGGTATCGCCGCGGTCGAGCGACCGGAAGACATTCTGCATACCGTGGTAGACGATATTGGGGTTGTGGGGAGATAGGATGAAAGGCGCCATCCACTGTCCTCTCAACCTGGCCTCGTTCTCGTAGGTGCGGGGGAGGAGCTCCTTGGTCGTCTCCCAGAAGCTGCCGGCCTTGCTGATGTCGGTCCGCGATATCGTTCCATAGAATCCCGCCGAGTAAACGATATTGGGGTTCGTGGGGTCGATGGCATGGTTGGAGCCTTCCCCTCCCGGCGTGCTTTCAAAAGCGACGGCTGGGATCTTGTCCCGGCCCTTGCTGAGGTCGACGAGGCCGCTGAAACTTCCGTGGTCCTGCATCGAGCCGAAAACGTGGAACGGGGTTGCCATGTCGAAGTTGAGGTTGAAGAACTGGCAGACGGGAAGGACGTCCTGGAAGTACCGCCAGTTTTTGCCCTTGTCATAGGAAACGGCGAGACCCTGGTCGAAACCGTTGAGCAGGTAGTTGGAGTTTTCGGGGTCGATCCAGAGGGCGTGATGGTCTCCGCCCGGGCTCTTGACGCGTTTGAAGGTCTTGCCTCCGTCCGTCGAGACGTTCAGGCTCAGGCCCATGGTGTAGACGGTGTCGGCGTCGTTGGGGTCGACGCGGACCTGGCCGAAGACCCAGCCATAGGTGTTGGAGTGGCGCTCCATGAATGTTTTCTGCTCAGGCGTCAATCCGCTCACCTGTTTCCAGGTCTCGCCTTTGTCGTCCGACCGGTAGACCGTCGCCCCCTTGATGATGCCGCTCGAAGGCAGGCCGTAAGTGTTGGTCAGCTCTTCGCCGGTCGGCTGGCGGGATATCTCATAATTGTCAACGAACGCATAGAGGACATTCGGCTTGGTCAAACAGATGTCGATCCCAGTCCGGCCTCTGAACCTCGCTTCGGGCAGGCCGTTCGTGATCGGTTTCCAGGTCCTGCCGCCATCGGTCGTCTTGAACAGGCCGCTTCCGGTATAATCGGAGAAGTTACGCGGGTCGTTCCATTTGTTGCGGACCCTCTGCCATGTGGAGGCGTAGAGCGTCTCCGGGTCGGAGGGGTCCATGACCAGATCGATGGCGCCGGTCTTATCGTCGACGAAAAGCGTCTTCTGCCAGGTCTTACCTCCGTCCGCGGTCTTATAGACGCCCCGGTCGGGGTTCGCGGTCCACTCGTGGCCCGATGCCGCGACGTATACGATGTCGGGGTTTTTCGGATGGATGACGATCCTGGGGATCGTGTTGGTGTTCTCGAGGCCCATGTGGGCCCAGGTCTTGCCGGCGTCCGTGGACTTGTAGACTCCGATTCCGGCCTGGGAACTGCGGAAGATGTTGGCTTCGCCGGTCCCGGCCCAGACGATCATCGGGTCGGACGGTGCGACGGCGACGCCCCCGATGGCGGCTGAGGGGGCCTTGTCCAAAATGGGGTCCCAGGTCGTCCCTTCATTATCGGTCTTCCAGAGACCGCCCGAAGCCGTGGCGGCATAGATCGTGTAGTTCTTGCCCTTGGGGGCGACCACCGCGACGTCTATCGTCCGGCCGCTGATATTCTTCGGGCCGATCCACTGCCACTTGAGGTCCTTGAACTTCGAGCCTTGGGCCATCTGGGCGGACAGCTCGAAGCCCTTGAGGCGGATCTGGGGATCGGTGGATTGGATCCTCTGGGGTTTCTTGGCCTGTTCGGCGATGCCGGTCAGGCTCGAAGCCAGGACGAATAGGATGATGAGGACATGAAGAAAATAACGGGATCTCGGATGATTCATGGGCACCTCCTTCACGATGCGTGAAGGGACAGTTTAAGAAGAAAACGAAGCCAAGTCAACTCATGGAACGGTCCCGATAAAATGATATAATATTGCGTTATGCTGATCAGGAAAGCCCGGAGGGAAGATCTCTCCCGCGTCAGGGAGCTGGCCGAAGGTCTCGGACTGGACTCCCCGGGCATGGAAGACGACGCGTTCTGGGTCGCGGAGGACAACGGACGGATCGAGGGGGTCTGCGGGCTCAAGAGGCATCCCGACTGCTTTGAACTCTACACCCTCGGCGTCGAAAAAGGCGCGCGTGGCCGGGGAACCGGCCGGGAATTGGCCAAGGCTCTGCTTCGCGAGGTCCAGGGGGACATCTATCTGGCGACGGTCATCCCGGGCTTCTTTGAACGATTAGGTTTTTCCCGGACGTTCGAGTTCCCCCGTTCCCTGGCAAAGGGCGGAGACTGGTGC
>JALHVH010000100.1 GCA_022867105.1 Candidatus Aminicenantota bacterium | reverse complement strand
CCTCGTCCGAGGGAAGCCCCGCGGCCAACGGATAGCAGCAGATTGAGAAGCACCCACGCACGAACTGCGTGCGTATTCACACGGTCTTGATCCGGGAGGCGACGTCTAAAAAGAATTCCTTAGACCAGAGCACCAAAGAGGTCGCGTCCTTCACGAAGGGCTCAACTTCTTTCCGGATCTGGCCGATATCGACGCTGTCGATCCTCCGCGTCAGCAGGTTACGTAAGCCCCCTGCCGTCAAGGGCATTGGCCCCGCCCAATGCCCTGTCTGACGCATCCTCTGCTCGAGATGAGAGATGCGCAGTTCCGGATGATGGGCCGCAAACCAGACAAGATCGTACCAGTCCCGGCCCTTGACCCGGCTCTTCCATTCGCGGCAGAGAACGGCGTGCATCTTGCCGGCGAAGAGATCGGGCAGGCTGAACGTCCTGACGGCGAACGGGACCGGCCGGAGGAGGTATCGTGTCTCCGTCGAGAATCCCGGTGGCGGATCGGTGTCGATCTCCAGTTTGATCTTAAGCACTTGGTTCCGAGGGACCTGCTGGACGAGGCCCCTATCGAACTCGACCGTGATCATCTGGGTCCGCGTGTCAGCCTTGAGGAAGGCAGACTGGATGGCCGCTCCGGCCGGCTTGGCCCGGCTCTCGATCTCGACGGCGAACCCGAAGGAAGCGAGCTCTTTCTTCAGAGCTTCGCTATAGTCGGCCAAGTCGAAACTCTCGCTCTTTTCCAGGAGCGAGAAATCCAGGTCCTCGGAGAAGCGATCAAGCCCGTAAAGCACCCGGAGCGCCGTGCCCCCGTAAAAGGCTACCTTTTCGAAAAACTTGCTCCTCCAGAGACCGAGAAGCGCGATCTCCTGCATGACCTCCCTGAGGGCCCGCAGGGAATCCTCTAGTGAACGGATCTCATACGTGGCCAGGATCTGACTGATAGCCTCATTCATTCGGGGTCACCTCTTTGGATCTTTGGAGCCGTCTCAGGTACCCGCTCAGGCGTCTCAGCTTCAGGGAGCGGTAGCGCCCGGCGAACTCGTCGATCCTCTCGGCGGACAAGGAGCGGATGGCGCCGGCGTCGATCCGCAGATCCTTTTCGAGGAACCGGCCCATCTCCCCAATGGACGCGATAGGGGCGCCGCGCACCGAAACGATCTTGTCGGCCATGGCCTTTTCGGGAGAGGCGATCAGGAACGCCTGGTCGTGCTCCCCTTCCACACGGACCATGCCGGCCTCATAAGCCCGAGCGGGGATCTGCCGATAGATGAAGAGGCCCACCGGCGTGCTGAACCTTCGCGGACGATTCGGCGTGACCGACGTCAAAGCCTCGACCCTCTCCGGGATGAGCCCGTAATGGGCGAGCGCATAATCGAGAGAGACATAGGAGGGGCCATAGACGAGATTGGCCAGTAACTCCTTCGAATACGGGTACCTTCTGTACTTGTCGCTAAAAACGTACAATCCCTTCTTGACCCTGATGATGATCCCCTGCCTGAGCATGTCCGTGATCTTGTCTCTGGGGGAAGAAAGGCCCTTCAAGGCATCTGTCAGGGTTTGATAATCGAAGATTTCCGCTTGAAAGCGGTTCCGGATATCGATGGCCATAAGCGCGGTCCTTATTTTAGATGCCTTTAAAATATCACAATTAACCATAGTATGTCGACATTTTGTCGACATACTATGTCAAATTAACGCTATTTCCAGGAATTGAGAGTCTCCACTTTCAAGACATCGAACAAGATAGCCCATGAGCTCATGTTGCTCCCTGAGAAATCCTCCTTGCCACTTCTTGCTGAAGGCGTTTTGCGTCCCACTCGGGGTGCAACGAACGGAGGTTATTAAAGAGTCTCCATAGGTATTTCGTTTTCTGCTGAGCCGGTTGGAGACGCGTTTTCGCATCGATTATCCCATCTCGCCACCGTGCGGAAGCATAAATCAAGGCTGGGAGCATTTCAATGACGCCTGGAGAGCGCGGACGGACAACTTGAAAGCCGTCAGCGCTGCCCGATGAGCCGGAAATCACCCGGACCTCCCCTTCGGCATAAGAGAGCTTTATGAGAAATATTCGGCCGGGGGATCCGCGGCCATCAAGAGCTCCTGCGAGGCGACCTGAGGCGGCGG
>JALHVH010000099.1 GCA_022867105.1 Candidatus Aminicenantota bacterium | reverse complement strand
GTCCCCCTGATGCTGTTCAAGAATTATTATGGGGACATGATCAGGCCCGGACTCGAGGGGAAGGCCAACTTCTACAAATGCGGAGACGAGACGGAATTCCCCCATTACGGGGCCTGGTCGCCTCCGCGGACGGAGGCGCCGGACTTCCACAGGCCTGAATTCTTCGGAAAGATCATTTTCTCGGAAAGAAGTCTTAACATCAAAGCCTAAATAGGGTCTCCGGACTCTTCGAAGGCGCGCCCCAAACCTGAAACCCCTTGTCATACGAAAGGAATTGATATCACAGGCACCCGGCGTATTTCCTGTTTCCGCGAAAACGCCTATAATCAACTCGTGTTTCCGAAAAAAATGATCCAGGCCTTCTTGATTTTGCTCTTTCTTGCTCTTGGGAGCCATCCTCTCTTTTGCCTCCAGTCTTCCGGATCTGCATCGCAAAGGGTCACCGACAGCCTTGGCCGGAGGGTGGTCCTTCCGTCGAGGGCGGAAAAGATCCTGTCCCTCCAGCCCGAGATCACCCGGATCGTGATCGCCCTCGGGGCGGGGGAGAGGCTTGTCGGCGTGGACTATTTCATTCTCAAGCATGACCATCTCTTTCCGACGATCTTCCCGGGGGGCCGGAAGCTCCCGGCGGTTTCCAACACCCCGGAAGACATGAATTTCGAGATGGTGATGAAGCTCGATCCGGACATCATTTTCGTTTCTCCCACCGAGCTCCAGATGGTCAATTCGCTTCAGAGCAAGGTCCGAAGGCCGGTCGTCGCTCTAGCCTCCATGGGGAGCTTTTCCAGGCTCCTGGATGAGATCAAGCTGGTAGGACGCATGCTCGGGCGCGAGGAGCGGGCCTCCGAGCTCGTCGGCGATTTCCAGTCGAGGGTCGAGGCCGTGCGGAAATCGGTCTCTTTGGTCCCCCCGGGTAAGAAACCGCGGGTCTATATGTCCTTCTGGGGCTCGCTGACGCGGACTCCGGTGACTTACGAGCCCGTGGACATCGCCGGCGGGATCAATTGCGCGGCGGGCATCCTGCCCGCGTACCTGGGAACCATCGCCACCGTCGTTCAGCTCGAGCAGATCGTGATATGGCAGCCGGATGTCTTCCTCGTCCAGGGCAACTATCCGCCGCGCGAAAGACCGGTGACCGTTGAGGGCGTTCTCCTGGACAAGCGGTTCGGCTCGCTGCCGGCGGTCAAGAACAGGAAGGTCTTCTACACCTTCGGGTATTGGTATTGGTGGGACCCGGCCGAGGTCCTGGTCGAGACGCTCTACCTGGCCCGATTGTTCCATCCGGAGGTCGCGGGGGCTATCAGCCTCGAAACGGAAGGGAACGAGATCTTCAAGAAATATTACGGGATCGAGGGCGGATTCTCGTCGTTATGCCGGGTCCTCGAATGCGGACGATGGGATGAAAAATAAGAAGGCGAAGGTCCTCGCGGTCGTTCTCTTCCTGCTCCCTTTTCTCCTGACCCTGGCGTCCTTGAGCATCGGCCGTTTTCACATTCCGCCGAAGGACCTGGGGCGCACCATCATCCAGGCGATTTCGCCGTCAGCCGGCCCCGAGGTTTCCGCTGCTACCCGGGACATCCTTTTCCGCATCCGCCTGCCGCGGCTCCTCTTGGCCCTCATGGCCGGGGCGGCTCTTTCGGTCTCCGGGGCCTCTCTCCAGGCGCTCTTTAAAAACCCCCTGGTCAACGAATATATTCTCGGCATATCTTTCGGGGCGGCTTTCGGCGCGGCCCTATCCCTCGTCTTCCTGGGCAAGAATTTTCCTGCACAGGCCGCGGCCTTTGTCTTCGCCCTGGGAGCGGTCCTCGCGGTCCTGCTCATCTCGGGACGTTTCGAGTCCCATACCGTCTCCCTCCTCCTGACCGGGGTCATCGTCTCGGCCTTCTTCCAGGCCCTTTTGTCCCTGGTTGAATTCTTCGCCAGCCCATACGCCCTCCAATCTCTTTTCTTCTGGCTTATGGGGAGCCTGTCCTTGGCGACGTGGAAGGACCTTTCGATCTCCCTGCCCGTCATGGCCGTCGGCGTCGCCGCCCTCATCCTGATGAGGTGGAGGCTCAACGTCCTTTCCCTGAGCGAGGAGGAGGCGAAGTCCATGGGGGTCAACGTCCGCCGGGAGAAACTCCTGGTCATCCTCCTGACCTCCATGATCACGGCCGCGGCCACGGCCGTGGCCGGTGTCATAGGCTGGATCGGGCTCATCGTCCCCCACCTCGTCCGGATGATGGTCGGCGCGGACAACAGGAAGGTCGTCCCGCTGTCGGCCGCCCTGGGGGCATCCGTTCTGATCATCGCCGACGACATCACGCGCGTCGCGGCCACGTTCGAGATCCCCATCGGCATCCTGACGAGCATCATCGGCATCCCGTTCTTCATCATCCTGCTCCGGCGGTCTGGGAAGGTCTGGCTGTGAGCATCGAGGTCCGCGGGCTTTTTTTCGGCTATGAAGATTTCCGGCTTTCCGTAGAGGACCTTTGTTTCGAAGGCCGTAAAGTGACGTCCATCGTGGGAAGGAACGGAGCGGGAAAATCAACCTTCCTCAAGTGCCTGGCGGGTGTCCTCCCGGTTCCCAAGCCGTCTCTCTTTCTGGACGGCAGAAACCTCGCTTCGCTGAGGGTCCGGGAGCGGGCAAGACTCATCAGTTACGTGCCGCAGGAACTCGTCCTGGCCTTTAATTACAGCGTCCTGGACTTCGTCCTGATG
>JALHVH010000098.1 GCA_022867105.1 Candidatus Aminicenantota bacterium | reverse complement strand
GCATTCGTTGATCATCGCTATCGCCAACCAAAAAGGGGGCGTGGGCAAAACGACGACATCTATTAATGTTTCTTCGGCGATCGCGCTGATGGGGAAGAGGGTTTTACTCGTCGATACGGACCCGCAGGCCCACAGCACCCTATCTTTCATTAACAATCCTTCTCGTTTCGAGAAATCCCTATATGACGTTTTGATGAATAGAAGTGAGAAAATCCATACCGTCATCGTCGAATCCACAGTCCCAGGGCTCGACGTTGCGATCTCGAAGATATCCATGGCAAAGCTGGAGCCTTCGCTTCTTGGCGACATGGACGGACATTACCGCATGAAGGACGTGCTGGAGCCGGTCAAGAACAAGTACGATTTCATCTTCATCGACACGCCGCCGACACTCGGTTTGATCACGCTCAACGCGCTCGTTGCGTCTGCCTTTATCCTTATCCCCATCCAGTCCTCTTACCTATGCCTTGAGGGGACAGATGACCTTCTGGAGACGATCGACAAGGTCCGCCGAATCGCTAATCCGCGCCTTAATATCATAGGAGTCCTTGTCACGCTCCATGATAGGAGGACAAACCTGGCCAGGGACGTCGTCGCAAGGCTAAAAAAAGTTTTCGGAGATAAGCTATTCGAAACATATATCTCCAAAAGCGTCAAGCTGGAAGAGAGCCCAGCATATAAAGAGTCCATCTTCACATACGCGCCCAATTCCGTCGGAGCCCTTCAATATAAAAAAGTCGCCGAGGAGATAATCAAACGTGCAAAAAAATAAGCGTTCCGGTCTTCCTGAGACAATAGGTATGAGGCATGACGACCATTTCGTAGATTTGATCTCATCCAGGGCCGTCGGGCCGAGGATCCGGATGATCGCCCTTGAAAAGATCGATCCCAATCCGCATCAGGCCAGGAGCGAACTCGGGAACATCCAGGAGCTCATGGATTCCATCAAGTCCAAGGGAGTCTTGGAACCCATCCTGGTCCGCTCCAAAGCCGATCGTTTTGAGATCATTGCGGGAGAAAGGCGCTTAATAGCCTCCAAGAACATCGGCCTCAAGGAAATTCCCTGCATCGAGATGGATGTTCAGCAGAACGAGGCCATGGAGATCGCCCTCATCGAGAACCTCCAGAGGAAGGACCTCGACCTTTTCGAAGAGGCCGACGGCCTCAACGCGCTCATCGATCTTTACGGCTACAATCACCAAGAGATCTCCGAGAAGATCGGGAAAGCCCGCTCCACGATCACCGAGATCCTTTCCATAAGCAAGGTCCCGGATAATGTCCGCAGGCTCATTAAGAGTTCAGGTGTCTTCAGCCGAAGCACCATCATTGAGATAGCTAAACAGAAGACCGAGGCCGATATGCTGAAGTTTGCCCAGGCAATCGTCGAGAGGCGTCTGACCAGAGAAGATACACGCGATCTTTCCAAATTGCTCAAAGGTAAGCTTAAGAAGCCCAAATTTTATGTCTATAATTATATTCCCGAGGGAACCGACAGGTACAAGCTGCATCTTGAATTCAAGAAGCAGACCATGAGCCGTCAAGAGATTATAGAAATCCTGCAAGAAATCAT
>JALHVH010000097.1 GCA_022867105.1 Candidatus Aminicenantota bacterium | reverse complement strand
TCGATGAGGTCCAGGACGTCCTCGGAGTCGCGCCACTGCGGCCGGACCCGGACCTGGAGGCCCAGGTAGATCTCCGTCTCGAGGATCTCCTCGATCTCCTTACGGGACTCGATGCCGATCTGCTTGATGAGGCTGCCGCGGCGGCCGATGATGATCTTGCGGTGGTTGTCCCGCTCGACGAAGATGGATGCTCTTATGATCGTCATGGGCCGCGGATTCCCGTTTTTGCCCGTAAGCTCCTTCTTTTCGATGCTCTCGATATAGACGGCCGTTGAGAACGGCAGCTCCTGTTTGACGTGTCGGAGCACTTTTTCCCGGATGATCTCGGCTAGCAGGAAGCGTTCGGACTGGTCCGAAATCTCGTCGTCCGAGTAGATCTTCTCAGCTTCGGGCAGGGATTTATAGATCAAGTCCTCAAGAACGGCCAGATTAATGCCCGTGAGTGCGGAGATGGGGATGATCTCCGTGAAGGGCAGGAGGTTCTTGTACCTTTCGATGATGGGGAGGACCGTGTCCTTGCGGACGATGTCCACCTTGTTGATGAGCAGGAAGAGGGGGACCTTGACCATCCGGAGCGTCTCGATGACGAACTCGTCCCCATGACCGAAGGGTTGGGTGGCGTCGATGAGGAGGCAGAGCAGGTCCGAGGTCTCGAGCGACGAATAAACAAAGTTCATCATCCGGCGGTTCAGGCTGTGGAGAGGCTTATGGATTCCGGGATTGTCGACGAAGATGATCTGGCCTTTCTCCGTTGTCTTGATGCCCAGGATGCTGATGCGCGTCGTCTGCGGCTTGTCCGAGACGATGGCGATCTTCTGGCCGAGGAGCGTGTTGAGGAGGGTGGATTTTCCGACGTTGGGCCGACCGAGCAGGGCCACGTATCCGACCTTGACCGCCGGTTTCTTTTCCTTCTTCGGCGCCTTCGGCTTCCTCGATGCAGGCTTCCTGGCCGCCGCCTTTTTTTTATTCTTTATTTCCATCCAGGGGTTTCCTTTTTATCCGGACTTTCTTGATGCGTTTCTGCTCGACGTCCAGGATCTCGAAGGACAATCCCTTGATGTCAAGCATCTCCCCCTTGGCCGGAAGCCGGCCCAGGTTATGGGTAACGAGCCCGCCGACCGTGATGAAATCGTCCTCGGCGAGCTCAAGGTCGAGGAGCTCCTCCATTTCCTCGACCTCGACGCGGCCGGAAACCGTGAAGTCGCCGGGAGCGTTCTCGATGATTTGGGCCTCCTCGGTGTCGTATTCGTCCTCGATCTCGCCTACGATCTCCTCGACCACGTCCTCCATGGTCACGAGCCCGGAGACGCCGCCGTGCTCGTCGACGACGACGGCCATCTTCTGCTTGGCCTTCTGGAACTCTTTGAGCAGGTCGGCCACCTCCATGGACTCGGGGACGAAAACGACAGGCCGGATGAGGGCCTCGATGGGCTGGCCCTTGTGCTTCTCATCGGCATACTCGATGATGTCCTTGGCCATGACGACGCCCTCAATGTTGTCGATGCGGTCCTTATAGACGGGGATCCGCGAGTATTTTTCACGGATGATAAGGTCCTTGAGATTGTCAATGGTCGAGTCCTTCCGGATGCAGACCATGGTGACTCGGGGCGTCATGATCTCCCTGACGATGGTGTCCGCGAATTCGACGACGCTCCGCAGAAGCTCGTCCTCGCCCTTCTCGATGATCCCCTCCTCGCGCGCCTCGTCAAGGAACGTCTCGATCTCCTCGTCCGTCGCCTCGTGCTCCCCGTCCTTTTCTTCCCGCTCCTCGCGCTCGACGAGGTTCCTGGTAAGGAGGAGGATGGGGGAGCCGAGGGCCCGGAACAGCCTGGCCGCGGGGAGGAAGGCCTTGAGGACGGTGTTCTTGCCCCGGAAGTTGATGAGCCTCGGCAGGGCTTCGAAGAAAAGCGTGTGGATCCCGACGGCGATGAGAAAGAGCCAGAGGGGCCAGAACCTCAGCCGGGGGAAGGCGATGAAGAGGTAGGTCATGAAGGCGACGAGCACAACGACCCTCAGGTACGCCGCCGCGGTCCGGGTGTCGTCGAAATCCTTGAGGATCCTGTGCCGGTCGGCCTTTTCCCGGTCCTCGAGGAACCGGCTGACCTGGATCTTGGAGAAGGAATCCAGAGTGACGTGGAACAGGGAGAGCACGAAAGCGGCCAGAAAGCTCAGCGAAAGCCCAAGCCAGATCGCGAGATCGGCGCTCATGCGGTGTCCCCGAAGAAGAGCTTCCGGGCGGCCTTTTCTTCCGGGCCGACATCGGCGCCGTGGCCATACCCGGCCAGGTGGAGGAACCCATGGAGGGCCAGAACCTCCAGTTCGCGCTCCAGACCGTGGCCACGCATCCGGGCTTGCTTTGCCGCGACCGGGACCGAAATGACGATGTCGCCGAGGTAGAACTTGCCGTCGGCGCCCTTCTTTCCGATTCGGAAGCTCAAGACGTCCGTCGGCCGGTCCTTCCTTCGGTACTTCCGGTTCAGGGTCCGGATGGCCCTCGTTCCGACGAAGACCAGGACGACCTCGGGGTTGCCGAGGCGGTAGCGGGCCGAGAGCCGCTCAATCAGGCTTCGGATCCTTTTCCGGTTGAGCGGGTGCTTGCGCTGCCTGTTGATGATCTCGACCATTGTTCTTCCTGGCGTTGGCTGCCTTTTTTTCCCGTTTCATTTCGAAATCGAATCCCGGGTATTCGACCCGGGGATGATAGACGGCGTAAAGGATGGAGAAGAAGGAGGCGGCCGCCGATCTGAGCTCCCGCAGGGAAAAATCGCAGTCGTCAAGCTGGCCGTCCTGGAGGTAGCTGTTGAAGATTTCCGTGATGAGTCTCTTCAGGCTGTCCTTGGCGGGGGACTTGAGGCTTCGCGAGGCCGCCTCGACCGAGTCGGCCAGCATGACCAGCCCAGCCTCCCTGCTCCTGGGCCGGGGCCCGGGGTAGCGATAGCCCTCCTCGCCGATCTTGTTCATCTCGGGGTCGCACTTCTCCTTGGCCTTCTGGTAGAAATACCGGACCAGGGAGTTCCCGTGGTGTTGTTCGATGATGTCCCGCAGCTGGGCGGGGAGCTTGAGCTTCCTGGCGATCTCAAGCCCCTCCTTGACGTGGTTGATGATGACCAGCGTGCTGAGGGAAGGCGTGAGGTCCTTGTGGAGGTCGAAGTTCCCGCTCCTGTTCTCGATGAAATACTCGGGCATCTTGACCTTGCCGACGTCGTGGTAAAGGGCGCCGGCTTTGACCAGCATGGCGTCCGCCTTGATCTCTTCGGCCGCCTTCTCCGCCAGCGTGGCCACGATGAGCGAGTGGTGGTAGGAACCGGGGGCTTCGATGGCCATCTGGCGGAAGACCGGAAGGTCCGAGTCCGTCAGATCCAGGAGTTTCGTTGAGGTGACGAAGCGGAAGACGGTCTCGAAGATGGGGAGGAGGATGAAAGCCAGGGCCGCGCTGAGGGCGCCCCCGAGGAGGCCCATCAGGACCTCGACCGAGAGCTGCCCCAGCCCGCCGAGCTTCTCCTTGATCAGGTGGATGGTGATGATGACGATGACGTTCGTCGGCGCGACGAAGAACAGTCCGGCCCGAAGGGTCGACGTCCGCCGGTGCCTCTGGTAGACCTTGACGCCGTAGATGGCGGCGATCCCGCCGATCAGGCTGAAGATCAGAGGGTAGTAGTTCGGCCCGAGGACGTAGCCGGCCATCAGGCTGTTCAGGATGGCGTAGATGAGGGCCAGGTGGTCGGAGGTCAGGAAGGCGAAGAGGAGCACCCCGACCTGGAAGGGGAAGGCGAATTGATAGGTTTCGTTGACGGCGAAATAGGAAACGTCGGCGTGAGAGCTGAAGCCGCCCGCCAGGAAGATGGACAGCCGGTAGACGACGAGGCTGAGGACG
>JALHVH010000096.1 GCA_022867105.1 Candidatus Aminicenantota bacterium | reverse complement strand
GGCGCAAGCCCGCCGAGGACGCCCTCGAGAACTCCCTTTCCCTTCTGAAGGCGACCGTCGAATCGACCGCGGACGGCATCCTGGTCGTGGACAAGAACGGCCGGATCGAAACGAGTAACAAGAAGTTCATGGAGATGTGGCGGATCCCCGCGTCCCTGGCCAAGTCCGGCGATGATTCCCTCCTTCTGGATTTCGTCTTGAGCCAGCTCAAGGAACCCCAGGAATTTATGGACAAGGTCAACCAGCTGTATTCGCGGCCGTCCGCCGAAAGCTTCGACGTCCTGGAGTTCAAGGACGGACGGACCTTCGAACGGTACTCCATACCCCAGAAAATCAAGAGCAGGATCGTCGGACGTGTTTGGAACTTCCGCGACGTCACGGAGCGGAAGCAGACCGAAAAGGTCAAGGCCGCCATCTACAAGATCTCGGAGATCACGAACAACGCGGAGAGCCTGGAAGAGCTCTTCCAATCCATCCATTCCATCATCAGCGAATTGATGCCCGCGCGGAACTTCTACATCGCCCTTTATGACCCGGAGACCGGTTTGCTCAGCTTCCCTTACTACAGGGACGAATATGACGAAGCCCCCGCTCCCCAGCCGCTCAGGCGGGGTCTGACGGATTACGTTTTCAGGCAGGGGGAGCCGCTCCTGGCCGATCCCGTCAAGTTTCTGGAGCTCGAAAGGTCGGGCGAAGTGGTGTCCATCGGAGCGCCTTCCATCGACTGGCTGGGCGTGCCCCTGAAGGTCAAGGACAAGACGATCGGGGTCATGGTCGTCCAGACTTACACCGAGGGCGTCCGGTACAAGAAAGAGGACAGGGACATGCTGATGTTCGTCTCCACCCAGGCCGCCTTGGCCATCGAGAGGAAAAGGGCTGAGGAGACCCTCAGGGAAGCCCAGCGTTTCCTGTCCAACGTCTTCTCAAGCATCCAGGACGGCATCAGCATTTTGGATACGGAGCTTAACATCCTCCAGGTGAATTCGACGATGGAGAGGTGGTACGCCCACGCGGCCCCTTTCAAGGGCCGGAAATGTTACGAGGTCTATCACGGGCGAAAGGAACGCTGTGTCGTCTGCCCGACGCATGATACCCTGCGATCGGGACAGTCCGCCAACGCGGTCGTCCCGAAAACCGGCCCGGGGAGCGCCGTGACCGGGTGGCTCGACCTCTTCACGTTCCCGTTGATCGACACGGCCACGGGCAAGATGAGGGGCGTCATCGAATACGTCCGGGACATCACCCCCAGGAAGCAGGCCGAAGAGGCCCTCAGGGCCTCGCTCCATGAGAAAGAGATCCTTCTCAAGGAGATCCACCACCGGGTCAAGAACAACATGCAGGTCATCTCCTCCCTCCTCAGCCTCCAATCCCGCCACCTGACGGACAAGGCCGCCATCGAAATGTTCCGGGAAAGCCAGCAGCGGATCCGGTCCATGGCCCTGGTCCACGAGAAGCTCTACCAGTCCAAGGACTTGTCCCGGATCGATTTTTCCAAGTATATCGAGAGCCTGATCATGTTCCTCTTCCACTCCTACCGGGTCAACTCCGACCTTGTCCGGATGAAAACGGAGGTCCGGAACGTCCTGCTCGACATCAACAGCGCCATCCCTTGCGGGCTCATCATCAACGAGCTTGTGATGAACGCCCTCAAGCACGCCTTTCCGGAGGGGCGCAAGGGAGAGATCATCGTCTCCCTCCGGGCGTCCGGAGATGACCGGTTCACCCTTTCCGTGAGCGACGACGGCGTCGGGTTCCCGGAGGGCATGGACTTCCACAAGACGGAAACGCTGGGCATGCAGCTCGTGACCATGCTGGTGGAACAGCTCGACGGGACGATCTCCCTCGAAAGGAAGCCGAGGACCCGGTTCGAAGTCGTCTTCCGGGAGCTCAAGTACAAACCGCGGATCTGAAGTTCCTATGCAAATCCTCTTCAAAGATCTACAATAGAGAGGAAATACCAAGATGCCCAAGGTCAAGGTCCTGGTTGTGGAAGACGAGGGTCTCGTGGCGCGGGACATCCAGAATATGCTCCGGAGCCTCAGCTACGAGGTCCTCGGCGTCGTCGCCAGCGGCGAACTGGCCCTGCAAAAGGCCGCGGCGTCGGTCCCCGATCTCGTCCTGATGGACATCGTCCTCAAGGGAGAGATCGACGGCATCACGGCCGCCGAAAAGCTGTGGGAGGAGTTCAGCATCCCCGTCATCTACCTGACCGCTTATGTCGACGAAACGACCTTTCAGCGGGCCAAACTGACCAAGCCCTTCGGCTACCTCCTCAAGCCCTTCGAGGAACGGGAGCTCCAGACGACGATCGAGATAGCCCTCTACAAATCCAAGATGGAGCTGAAGCTCCGGGAGAGGGAGGAGTGGCTCTCCACGGTCCTGAAGAGCATCGGCGACGGCATCATCGCCACGGACCGGGACGGCCTGGTCACCTTCATGAATCCGCTGGCGGAAAGGATGACGGGCTGGACCCAGGACGAAGCCCTCAGCCGACCGCTTCCTGATGTTTTCGGCGTGGGAGGTCCCTCTCCCGGGAAAGTTTCCCGGCCGGAGAAAGGCGGC
>JALHVH010000008.1 GCA_022867105.1 Candidatus Aminicenantota bacterium | reverse complement strand
CGGCCGGCGAGAAATCGTAGAGGTTGCCCAGGACGAACCGCCAGGTATTCCGGATCTTCCGGTAGGCTTCGATGAGGCGCTGAAGGATCTCTTTCCCGAACCGGGCGTCCTCCTTGTAGTTGAGCATAGCTACCCAGAGCCGCAGGATTTCCGCCCCGTTCTTGGAGATGATCTCCGAGGGTTCGATGACGTTCCCGGTGGACTTGGACATCGCCCTCCCCTGCTCGTCGAGGACGAAACCGTGGGTGATGCATGTCTTGTAGGGCGAACGCCCCCTGGCGCCGGTCCCGATCAGGAGCGAGCTGTTGAACCAGCCCCTGTGCTGGTCGTGGCCTTCGATGTAGATGTCGGCCGGCCAAGGTAGGTCGTCCCGCTTGCCGAGGATATTGTGGCTGGCGCCGGATTCGAACCAGACGTCCAGGATGTCATTCTCCTTGCGGAACCTGGTCCCGCCGCAGGACGGGCATTTCGTTTCCGGCGGCAGGAGCTCTCCGGCGCTTTTCAGGAACCAGGAGTTGGAACCTTCCCGGGAAAAGATGTCCGCGACGTAGCCGACGATGGCCGCGTCCGCGACCACGCGGCCGCAGGCCTCGCAGGTGAAGGCCGGGATGGGGACGCCCCAGGAGCGCTGCCGGGAGATGCACCAGTCGGGGCGGCCGGCGACCATGGTGGCGATCCGCTCTTGCCCCCAATACGGGATCCAGGTGACCTTCCTGATCTCATCGAGCGCCTTGGACCTGAGCCCGGCGGCGTCCATGGAGATGAACCACTGCTCCGTGGCCCTGAAGATGACCGGGTGCTTGCACCGCCAACAGTGCGGGTAGGAGTGGGTGATCTCGCTCTCCTTGAGGAGCGAGCCGTCCGTCTTCATGTCGTCTATGATGGGCCGGTTGGCCTTAAAGACGGTCATGCCAGCATATCTTTCGACCTCCGGAACGAACTTTCCTTCATCATCCACCGGCGTATAGATCTCTATC
Organism: Candidatus Aminicenantota bacterium; assembly: GCA_022867105.1. GTDB lineage: Bacteria > Acidobacteriota > Aminicenantia > Aminicenantales > Saccharicenantaceae > JALHVH01. The sequence continues at coordinate 11,437 of JALHVH010000008.1, read as the reverse complement.
CCGTAAGCCATGCCGGTCATGTAATCGTCGTAGCCGTGCCCGGGCGCCGTGTGGACGCAGCCGGTGCCGTCCTCGAGAGTCACGTAATCCGCCAGGACGAAGACCGATTCGCGGTCGATCCAGGGGTGCCTGGCCTTGAGACCCTCGATCTCTCGGCCATGGAATTCGGCCAGGACCTTGAACTCCTTAAAGCCCAGCTCTTCGGCGACGATGGGCAGGAGCCGTTTGGCCAGGATGTAGACCTCGCCGTTCATCTCGGCCGCCGCGTATTCGGACTCGGGGTGGAAGGCAATGGCCATGTTGGCCGGTAGGGTCCAGGGTGTCGTCGTCCAGATGATGACGTAGGTCTTTTTCCCCGCCAGGGCGGGGCATTTCTTCGACAGATCGGAAACCATCGGAAATCGGACATAGACCGACGGAGATCTACGGTTCTTGTACTCGATCTCCGCCTCGGCCAGGGCCGTCTTGCAGTGGAGGCACCAGTGGACGGGCCTCTTCCCCTTGTAAGCGTTCCCCGAAGCGAAGAACGCCGCCAGGAAGCGGAGGACCTCCCCCTCATATTCGGGGTTCATGGTCAGGTAAGGCTCGTTCCACTCGCCCATCACTCCCAGCCGCGTGAACTCTTCCCGCTGGATGTCAATGAACTTCATGGCATACTTGCGGCATTCGTCCCGGACTTCGATGAGGGACATGTCCTTTTTTTTATCGCCCAGAAGCTTGTCCACGTGAATCTCGATGGGCAGGCCGTGGCAGTCCCATCCGGGGACGTAAGGCGCCAGGAATCCTTGCATGCTCTTGGTCTTGACGATGAAGTCCTTGAGGATCTTGTTGAGGGCCGTGCCCAGGTGGATGCGCCCGTTGGCGTATGGGGGGCCGTCGTGGAGGACGAAAGGGGGGCGCCCCTCCCTCTTCTTAAGGATCTTGTCGTAGAGACCGATCGTCTGCCACTTCAGGATCATCTCGGGCTCTTTTTGGGCGAGCGCCGCCTTCATCGAGAAGGACGTCTGGGGCAGGTTGAGCGTCGTCTTCACGTCCTGTTTGTCGGCCATCTCTATCTCCAGTCGGTCGAGTTTATTTCGTTATTATAGAACAATTTCTTTTGCCCGGCTATGAATAGCGGGAAGACCGCTCAATCTTTGATGAAATGCGCCCCGCGGCTGACCGGGTTGGCCAGGGCGGCATGGGTGATCATCAGCGCCACCTGGATGCCGTGCTTCAGTTCGACGACCTTGGCGTCCATCCGGGCCTGCTTGTAGAACTGCTCGATCCTGTGGCGGAGGTACTCGAGGTCGGCCTGGGCCCGCTCGAGCCTCTTCCGGGTCCGGATGATCCCGGCGTAGTTCCACATGGTGGAGCGGATGGTGAGCCAATCCTGGTTGATCAGGGCCGGATCGATCTCTTCGACCTTTTCCGGGTAATACCAGCGGTGGAGGTCCGAAGGCTTGACCGGCAGGGCGCGATCGAAGACCGAGACGATGTGCCGTGAAGCGCGCGTCCCCCAGACCAGGCCTTCGAGGAGCGAGGTCGAGGCCAGGCGGTTGGCTCCGTGGAGGCCCGTGCAGGAGACCTCTCCCACGGCAAAAAGTCCCTGGAGCGAAGTCCGGCCCAGGCCGTCGACGAGGACGCCGCCGCAGGAATAGTGGGCGGCCGGGACGACCGGGATGGGCTCCTTGGTGATGTCGATCCCGACGTCGAGACAGGTCCTGTAGATATATGGGAATCTCTTCTTGATGTCCACTTTCGCGTAGGAGGCCAGATCGAGCAGAACGTAGTTCGAATTCGTGTTGACCATTTCCTCATAGATGGCCCGGGTGACCTCGTCTCGTGGGGCAAGTTCCCCTTTGGGCCTATACTTCTCCATGAACGTCCGGCCGTCCCGGGTCTTCAGCCGGGCGCCCTCCCCTCTGACGGTCTCGGAGATCAGGAAGCCGCCGGCGTCGCGGTTGTAGAGCGAGGTCGGGTGGAATTGGATGTATTCCATGTTGACGATGCGGGCACCCGCCCGCAGGGCCATGGCGTACCCCGCGCCGATGGAATCCTTGGGGTTCGACGTGTAGAGGAAAACGGCCCCGCAGCCGCCGGTTGCCAAGATGGTGTAAGGCGCGATGAGGGTCTTCACCCGGCCGGCCTTGTTGTCCAGGACATAGGCCCCAACGCAGCGCGGCTCATGGTAGTAAGCGATGGGGTCCTTCTGGTGGTGCGGAACGGTGAGGAGGTCGACCGCCGTGTGGTCCGTGAAGAACGTGATTGTCCGGTGCTTCTTCAGAGCCCGGATGAACTTTTCCTCAATGGTCCGGCCTGTCGAGTCCTGGACGTGGAGGATGCGGCGGCGGGAGTGACCGGCTTCCTGGGCATAATCCAGCTCGTCGGGCGCGGAGCGCGAGAACGGGATCCTGAGCTCCTCGATGAGGATGCCCTCCACCAACCCTTTGGCCTCCCCGGTCAGGATGTTCACGGCTTCGGGGTTGCTGATGCCGTCACCGGCCTCGATGATGTCCTCTTTAAGGGATTCGGGGTGGTCGTGTTTTCCCAAGGAGACGATGCCGCCCTGGGCGTAAAAGGTATTCGACTCCTCGGGGTTCACCGCCTTGGTGACGACCGCGACCCGAAGGCCGCCCTTGGCCGCCGCCAGGGCCGCGCTCGCCCCCGCGATGCCGCAGCCCAGGATAAGGATGTCGAACGTCCGCGTCTCGTCCTTCATCTTCCGCTCCGGCCTTCGAATTCGAGGCTGATGTCGATAGACCTGAAGGAATGGGTGAGCGCGCCGACCGAGATAAAGTCCACGCCGAGAGCGGCGATCTTGCGCGCGCTCTCAACGGTGATCTTGCCCGAAACTTCGACCGGAGCGCGGCCGCCGATCCAGTCGACGACCTCTTTCATTTTATCAAGGGGCATGTTGTCGAGCATGACCATGTCGGCGCCGCTCTCCATGGCTTCTCTCGCGCCCGCGAAACCAGTCACCTCGACCTCGACGCTGACGCCCGGAGCTGTCCCTGCCCTGGCGCGTTTCACGGCTTCGGAAACGCTGCCGATGATCTCAAGGTGGGTGTCTTTGATGAGGGCCATGTCCGAGAGGCTGAACCGGTGATTGACCCCGCCTCCCATCCTTACCGCATATTTCTCCAGGAGACGGAGCCCGGGAGTCGTTTTCCGGGTATCCAGGATCTTCGTCTTCGTCCCTTCCACGGCATCAACGAACGTGCGTGTCTTGGTCGCGATCCCGGACATCCGTTGCATAAAGTTGAGCGCCGTCCGCTCGCCTTTAAGCAAAGAGATGGAACTCCCCTCGAGGCGGGCCAGGATATCACCCGGCCCGAAGGACCGTCCGTCCTCGAGCATTTTGATGAAAGAAACACTTGGATCTATCTTCTCGAAGACCCGGCGGGCCACATCGATCCCGGCGAGGACGCCCTCTTCCTTAGCCAGAAATAAGGCCCTGGAAACGGAATCGGCGGGAATGATGCTCTCGGAGGTGATGTCCCCCGCGGGCATATCTTCCTTCAGGGCCAGGTCGATAAGCCCCTCGAAAAGTTCGATATCCATGAAGAGATTATAGAGCTTTGCCCCGGGGCCGTCAACGAACCGAACCGACCGGGAGTATTTGACACGATCCGGAAAACTGCCTTATCATGCCCGCGTGGCCAAGCGGACTTCCTTCTATGTCATCATCTCCATCCTTCTGTCCGTTCTCCTCATGGGCCTCCTCCTCTCTCGGATCGAAGCGAAGGAGCTCGCCGAGACCCTGACGCACATCTTCCTGCCGGCCCTTCTCGCCTACATGGCGATCGCCCTCTTGGGTGCCGTCCTCAGGGCCTGGCGTTATAAGATTTTCCTCAGCCCGAGGCCCATCCGCCGGCGGGACCTCCTGATGGCGACGTTCATCCGGAACAGTTTCGTCGACCTCCTTCCCGCCCGGATCGGGTCGCTCTCTTTCATCTATGTCCTCAATAAGAGGCTGGATTTTGCATTCGAGGCCGCAACATCGGCGTTCGTCGCCTCGTTCGTCTATGATTTCCTCACCCTCAGCCCGTTCGTCGTCGCGGCGGTCATCGCCGTCGGATTGGGAGCCGTATCCATCTCCACTCCCGCACTCCTCATCGTGGCAGGGATCTTCTTTGCCGTGTGGATCCTGATCCTTTGGAAACTCATCCCATTCTTCACTTTTGCCCTCGCGGTCTACGGAAGGATATTAGGGATCCTCAAATGGACGGATAAGAAGTGGGCCGTCGTATCCGTCGAGAAGATTCGGGCGACGATCGAAAGCCTTGCCCTCATTCAGGGCAAGAGATTGGCCGTCCCCATCTTCGTCCTTTCCCTGGGCATACGCGCGGCGAAGTACGTCAGCCTTTATTTCCTGCTCTTCGCCCTTCTGAGGAGCCTGGGATTCGGCATGACGGGCCTGAGTTTCTGGAAACTCATCCTTGGGATCACCGGGGCCGAGATCACCTCTGTCCTGCCCGTCAAAGGGCTGGCCGGGTTCGGGACGTGGGAATCCGCCTGGGCCCTCACCATGGGAATGATGGGCTTCGAACAGCGGATCGCCATCCTCTCCGGGCTCGGCGTCCACCTCGTGACGAACCTCTTCGAATACGCGCTCGGCATCGGAAGCCTGCTCATTTTAGCCTTGCCATTACTGAAAAAAAGAAGCCCTAAATGAACTCAAAAAAGACGCATGGGGCCGACTCAAAGACTCATCCCCCGCGATAGGGTATAATGACTCGCATGAGAAACGTTCCTGAACCGTTGCCCTTCGTAGACCATTTCGGCCTGTCCAAGGAGGACCTCAGGACAACTCTGGTCTTCGCCCTCTCCCGGGGAGGCGACTTCGCCGAGGTCTTCCTGGAATACCGCGCCTATGATTTCATCCATATGGAAGACGACATCATCAAGGAGACGGCCGAGACGATCGGCGTCGGCATGGGAATACGGGTTCTATCCGGCGACAAGACCGGCTTCGGATACACCAACGACCTCTCCCTTGAGAAAGTCCAGAAGGCCGCCCTGACGGCCGCGTCCATCGCCTCGGGGAAATTCAAGCCCGCTCCCCTCCGATTCCGGCATCCTTCGCGCCGCCCGAGCTGTTGCCCCGTTCTCCGGCCGGCCCATATGGCGGGTATGGAGAAAAAGATCGCCCTTGTCCGGGAGGCCTACGGCGCCGCCAAGTCCTTCGACTTGAAGATCCAGAAGGTCAAGGCCTCGCTTCAGGACAGCGTCCAATATGTCGTCGTGGCCAATTCCGAGGGTCTTCTTGTCCGGGACGTCCGGCCCATGGTCAGGCTTACCTGCGTCGCCATCGCCGGGAAGGACGGCCGCCGGGAGTTCGGCTATTGGGGAGGCGGAGGCCGCGCCGGGTTGGAGGTTTTCAAGGATGTCCTTACGCCCCGCCGGATCGGCGAGGAGGCCGCCCGCGAAGCCGTCCTCCTCCTCGACGCCGTCGACGCCCCGGCCGGGGAGATGCCCATCGTCCTCTCCCCGGGGCACAGCGGAGTTCTTATCCACGAAGCCGTCGGCCATCTTCTCGAGGCCGACTTTAACCGCAAGAAAACGTCCATCTTTTGGAACAAGATGGGGAGGAAGGTCGGGACGGAGCAGATCACGATCTATGACGATCCGACCATCCCTCATTCCCGTGGTTCCTACGACATCGACGACGAAGGGACCGTCCCGCGCAAGACGCTCCTCATCGAAAAGGGTGTCGTCCGGGGGCTCCTCCAGGACCGGCTCTCGGCCGGACTCATGAAGCGGCCCCTCACCGGCCACGGCCGGAGGCAGGACTTCAGTCATTGGCCCATCCCCCGGATGGCCAACACCTACATCGACCGAGGCGAATACGCCCGGGACGAGATCCTGGCCTCGGTCCGCAAGGGCTTTTATGTCGAGAGCCTCCAGGGCGGCCAGGTGGAGGATTCGGGAAAGTTCACGTTCTCGGTCAGCCTGGGCCGCCTCATCGAAGACGGAAAGCTCACGTCCCCGGTCAAGCAGGCGACGCTCATCGGGACGAATATCGACATCCTCAAGAACCTCAGCATGGTCGGCTCCGACCTGGCCTTCGGGCTCCAGACGGGGACCTGCAGCAAGGAAGGGCAGGACGTCCCGGTGAACGACGGCTGTCCGACGATGAAGATCTCCCGGATGACGGTAGGAGGCCAGAGATGAGGGATTTGGCCGAAAAGCTCATCGCCTGGGGGAAGGCCGAAGGCGCCGGAGAGATCGAAGTCTCCGTCGTTGAGGGCCGCGAGTTCAGCGTCGACATCCGCCGCGGCAAGATCGAAAATCTCGTAGAGGCGGGGTCCAGGGTCCTGGGGCTGAGGGTGATCAAGGACAAGAAAACGGCCTTCGCAGGCTCTTCGGACCTTTCCCTGGGGACACTGCGCCGCCTCGTTCGGAACGCCGTCCGGAGGGCGGAGCTGGCCGAGCCCGATGAATATTCGGGACTCGCGCCCCTGACTCCATCGACCATCGATGCCGCATCGCTCCGCCTTTACGATCCCGAGCTCCCCGCCGTCGACTCCAAGACAAAGATCGGCCTGGCCCTCGAGACGGAACGGATCGCCCTCAAGGACAAGCGCATCACGAACTCCTACGGCGCCGGCTTCGTCAGCGATGAGGCGAGGATCGTGCTGGCGAATTCCAACGGGTTCATCGGCGAATACAGCCAGACCTATTGCGGCCTGAGCGTCGGCCTCCAAGCGGGCGGCACGAATGACCGGGTCGAGGACTCCTGGTCCTCCTCCAAAAGGTTTTTTAAGGACCTAGCCCCACCCGAGGAGGTCGCGAAGAAGGCCGTGGCCAGGACCGTCCGGCAGCTCCATCCGAGGAAGATCAAAACGAAGAACGTCCCGGTCATCTTCGAGCCGACCATGACCTCCTGGCTGATGGGATTCCTCTTTTCCTGCATCTCGGGGACGGCCATCTACCAGAAAGCGTCGTTCCTTACGGACAAGCTCGGCCAAAGGATCGGCAACCGCTTGATCAACGTCGTCGATGACGGGTTGCTGCCTAAGGAGCTCGGATCGCGTCCTTTCGACTCGGACGGCGTTCCCAGCCGGCGGACGGTCGTCGTCGACAAAGGCGTTCTCAAGAACTATATCTGCAATACCTACGCGGCGCGGAAACTGAATCTCGCGACGACCGGGAACGCGGACGGCGGCGGGGTCAGCCCCAATAACTTCTTCCTCGAACCGGGGAAAGCAACCCCGGAGGAGATCATCAAATCCACGAAAGAAGGACTCTGCCTCATCCGGACCCTGGGTCACGGGCTGAACTCCGTCACGGGCGACATCTCGCGGGGGGCCTTCGGCCTCTGGATCGAGGACGGCGAGGTCGCTTATCCGGTCTCGGAGATCACCATTTCGGGGAACCTGGGGACGCTCCTCAAAGGCGTCGAGATGGTCGGCAGGGATATTGAATTCCTAAGCCCTGTCACCGGCCCGACGATCAAGGTCGCCGAAATGACCGTCGCCGGAGAATAAAAACTTCGATACTCCGGGAAGCCCTAGAACTTCCCATAATGAATGAGGTCCTTAAGCTTCCGTTTCGGGACATGGAAGGTGCCGTCGGCTTCTTTCCAGTATCTGCATGAATCTTTGAGTTCCTCAACCTTAGGCTCTTCGGCGGGATAGCCCAGGGCAAGCACCGAGTCGATCTTATGGGTCACGGGCACCGTGAAGATCTCCCGGAGCCGGTCCCTGTCCACGGACAGGAGCCAGCAGCTCGCCACCCCCTCCGTCAGACCGGCCAGGATCATGTTCTCCATGGCAGCCCCGACGTCATATTCGAAGCCCTTTTCCCTGACCTGCGTATTAGCCAGGACGATCACGTACGCGGTCGGCTCGCGCCCCGGAGCGGGGTTGCCGGCCGGCGCGATGTAGGCGGCCCATTTGAGGCAGGGGAAGACCTCCCGGCGAACGGCATCCTCGTCCGCCAGGATGAACTCGAGCGGCTGCAGGTTGGCCGCCGAAGGGGCCAACCTCCCGGCCTCGACGATACGTTCCAGCACCAGGCGCGGGACGGATTCCGGCCGGAACTGGCGGACCGTCCTTCTTGAGACGATGATGTCATACATTTTGTTCACTTGTAACCTCCCTTTCTATGTCCGCGGGGCCCGGGCGGCGCGATCGGTTTCGGTCCGGGGCGCCCTGGCCATGAAGATCATTGTCGACACGAGGAGAAAAAGGCCCGCCGCCATGTACATCTTCCGGTATCCGAGCCTGTCGGAGATCCAGCCGAAGAACGGCGAACCCAGCCCCATCCCAACGTCAAAGAGGGACAGATAGAAGCTGATGGCCAAGCCCTTGTTCTCGCGACCCATGAAATCAACGATGTAAGTGCTCAACGCCGGGAAGATCAGCCCCTGTCCCAGCCCGCCAATGAATCCCGTCACGAGCAGCATGCCGAACGTCCGGACCTGGGAGATCGCGAACAGGTTGAGGCTGATGATCACCGCTGAAAGGAAGATGATCCGTTTGCGGCCGCGGCGGTCTGAGAGGTCCCCCAGGCCGAAGCGGGTGAGGATGGCGGCCAGGGAAAACACCACGAAGAACGGGCCGACCCGGCCGATGTCGATGGACTTGCCGAAGAGAGCGATGAAGTAGATCATCGTCCCCCGGACGGCCCCATGAAAGGCGGGCATGGCCGAGATGATCAGGAGGGCCCAGACGGGAACGGTCCTCAGGAATCGCGGTTCTGAGGGCTTGCCGGCCTCCGCCCTCGGTATCTCTCGGGTAAGAAGGATGCAGGCCAGCGAGGCAGCGAGAAACAGCAGGGCCGCGTTGAACAGGGCGCCGTAACCAAACCCGTGGATGATCTCTTCGGCCGCGAGCGGGCCGAGGGCGTTGGCGACGAGCCCCGCGATACCGATGATGCCCATGGACTTAGCCAGGCTCTGGGCCGGCGACAGGTCGGAGCAGAGGGAGATCGTGGCCGTCATGCTGATCCCCCAGCCCACGCCGGACAGGGCCCTTAAGAACAGAGGGAACGCGCCGGCATCCCGGACCAGATGGAACAACGGGGTCGCGGCGATGAGGATCCCCATCCCCCAAAGGGAGATCCTCTTCCCTCCCCGGACGTCGATCATACGGCCGAAGAACGGCCGGACCAGGATGGCCATGACGCTGTGGATCCCCATGATCAGCCCGACCTTGCTCTTGGACGTGTTGAATTGTCCGAGAAAAAGGGGCAGGAGGAAGAAGAGCGAGATGGACATGTAGAGGAAGAAATAGCCGAGAAGGGCGACGACGAAGTCGCGGTTCCAGAAACTCCCGGCACGGGCGTCCTCTTGGGGCATGGGAGCATGATTGTAAGATGAGGAAAAAGGAGATGTCAAATAGGGCTGTCGAAAGCCGGCTTGGGCGGCCGGGGAGGGTAAGTGCTGGCTGTTGGGTTTTGGGGAAATGTTTAATTAAAAGGGGATATTGAAGGAGGGTATCTTCAATACTTCACACAGCCAGCCAAGTGAAGTCTTGAACGTATTATAGCACGGGTATTGAAAAAATCAACACGTCCAGTAGAAAAAACCGGATCGCGTTCAGTCCCCGAGCGAATCGACGAGCTCGCGGGCTTTCCGGGCCAAGGCATCCCAATCCTCCTGCTCGATCGTCTTCGGGTCCAGGAGGGCCGTCCCGATGGCGACACAGCAGGCGCCGGCTTCGATGAAGTCCTTGGCGTTTTCGGCGTTCACGCCTCCCGTCGGCATAAGCCTGACATGGGGCAGAGGCCCGCGAATGTCCTTGAAGAACTTAGGCCCAAGCGATGTGGCGGGAAAAACCTTGACCACGTCGGCCCCGTTCTCCCATGCGGTCAAGATCTCCGTCGGTGAAAAAGCGCCCGGGGCGACGAACCTGTCGTTGGCCCGGCACGCCCGGACCATTTTGAGGTTAAGAACCGGCGAGACCACGAAGTCCGCTCCGGCCTTGATGACCGCGTCCGCGCTCCGGGCGTCGAGAACGGTCCCGGCGCCGAGAAGGGCACCCTCAGGCTTTTCCACGGCCAGGGCCCGGATGATGTCGATGGCCCCGGGAATCGTCATGGTTATCTCGACCGCCCGGATCCCCCCGCGCCTGACCGCCTCGATGACCTTGAAAAGTTTCCGGCTGTCGGCCATCCGGATGACGGCGATGACCTTGGAATCCAGGATGATCTTGAGCGCCTCGTTGCGAGTCATCGTCCCCCCCCTAGCGCTGCACCCTTCCCGAACGGTCCCCCGCCATGAGCGCCAGGACCTCTTTTTCGGCGACCAGGTTGAAATCCCCGGGGATGGAGTGCTTCAGGCAGGACGCGGCGAGGGCAAACTCGAGGGCCTTCACGTCTTCCCCGAACAAGTCCAGGCCGTGAATGAAACCGGCGGCGAAAGCGTCCCCGCTCCCGATCCTGTCGACGATGTCCCGGATCTCGTGTTTCGGCCCGCGAAGAAAACCCTCCCGGTTCCTGAGGACTCCGGACCAGCCGTTGTTGTCGGCGCTCCGGCTTTCGCGGAGGCTGACGGCGATCTTGGACAGGTTGGGGAAGGCCTCCATGACCCGGCGCGTCAGGTCTTCGATCGCGATAGGATCGGGAGCGCCGCCCGAGGTCCAGCCGCCGGCCTCGATCCCCAGGGCCTTCTGACAGTCCTCCTCGTTGGCGAAGACGATATCGGCATTTTTCACGATCTCCCTCATGATCTCCGGGGCGGTCCGGCCGTATTTCCAAAGCTTCGCCCTGTAGTTGAGGTCCACGGAAACCGTGATCCCCATGGTTTTCGCCAGGCTGACAGCCTCGATCGTCAGGTCCGCGGGGCCCGGGCCTGTCGCCGGCGTGATGCCGCTCACATGGAACCAGCCGGCCCCCTCCAGCGAACGGGCCCAGCCGATCACACCTGGGGTTGCGTCGGCAATCCCTGAGTGCTCCCGGTCATAGAACACCCTGGAAGGCCTCTGGTCCGCACCGGTCTCCGCGAAATAGAGCCCCAGGCGCGTCCCCTGACGGACGACGTGATCGGTTCCCACGCCGAACCGCCTGAGTTCGGCCAGGGCCGCATCGCCGAACTCGCCGGCCGGAACGATGGAGATGTATCGGACCTGGTGTCCGAACAAGGTCAGGGAAACGGCGACATTGGCCTCCGCGCCCCCGAAGCGGGCTTCCAGACGGGAGGACTGGAAAAGGCGTTCCTTCCCGAGAGGGGAAAGCCGCAACAGGATCTCGCCGAATACGGCAACGGTTCTCATAACGGGACCTCCTCCGGTCCGCGGCCCATGCCCGGCCCCATGAGGAATATCACACCTCGAGCGGAAAATCCAGGTTCCCATCCGGGCCCATGGCATGTGTAGGGTCAGATACATTAGTGACATCTAGGGTAAGATAGGTGTTACTATGTTTCTACAAGCTACAACGACCTATGGGTCGCTCATTCCAGGCTCAGAGTATATCCGGTCGCTTGTCCGCCAGGGGACGATCTCCAAGG
>JALHVH010000095.1 GCA_022867105.1 Candidatus Aminicenantota bacterium | reverse complement strand
TCCGACGCCTTGGAATGCGGTTTGAACTCCAAGGCCGCCCTGATTACCCGGGGACTCGTGGAGATGACACGGCTGGGAACCCATCTGGGAGCAAGGAGAGAAACGTTCTCCGGGCTCGCAGGGATGGGGGACCTGATCCTGACCTGCACGGGAGAGCTGAGCCGGAACCATTATGTCGGGTTCGAGCTGGGCAAGGGAAGGTCCCTGAGAACGATCCTGTCGCGGATGAAAATGGTGGCCGAAGGCGTGAGGACGACACTCTCGGCCCACAACCTCGCCCGCCGGGAGGGCGTCGAGATGCCCATCTCGGACGAGGTCTATCATGTCCTTTACAGAAACAGATCACCCAGGAAAGCCATAGAGGACCTCATGTCCCGGGCGCTCAAGCCAGAATGAGTGAGCCCGGGGCCGGCAGGAGCCTTCGAAAGGAGAGTTGCATGAAGACGAAGACCGTGCTCGTCATGCTCGCCTGCCTTGGCCTGACGTTCTGCGCGTCAAGCCAGGCCAAGCTGGCCCGGTCCCGTGAAAAGGACCCCCAGTATCAATACAACCTGGGGCTCTTCTATCTCAACGGAAACAGCGTCGATGAGGCCGTCAAGTATCTAAACAAAAGCCTCTCCCTCAATCCCAGGCATTTTCTAGCCTGGAACGCCCTCGGCCTGGCCCGATCGATGAAGGGGGACCTCCAGGAGGCGGCGGCGGCCTTCCAGAAAAGCCTCGAAGTCAACCCCCAGTTCACGGAAGCCCGCAACAACCTAGGGACGATCTACCAGGAATTGGAGTTCGTCGACAAGGCCGAGCAGGAGTTCAAGCGGGCCCTCGAAGACCCCAATTACGCCTCAAGGGAGCTCCCCTACTATAACCTGGCGCACCTCTATTTCTTGATGGACAGGATCGACGAAGCCTACGAAAACGTCCAGAGGGCCATTCAGATCAAGAAGCGGCTGGCGATGGCCCATGACCTGAAGGGTCGGATCCTGGAACGAAGGGGCGACATCGGTGGCGCCATAGACTCCTACGAGGAAGCGGTCAAGCTCGTCCCGAACGAGGCCAGCTTCGGCTTCAATCTGGGCGCGGCCTATTTCAAGAACGGAGAGTTCGAAAAGGCCCGGGAGGTTCTGGAAAGGATCTCGCCGCTCATCAAGGACCAGGAAACGAAGGACAAGATCAAGGAATATCTGGACATCATCAAGGGGAAACAACCCTCATTGCCTTGATGGTAATGAGGTCTTTGCAAAAGACACGGTGACACGTCCAAGACTTTGTCTGTATTTCTTAACTCCCCCAACCCTATCGAGAATTTCAAGGGAGGTCCGGAGAAGGTCCGTGTCACCGGCAGAGGTTAGGTCCCTTCTTTCCAGGCCTCGAGATACTTCTTCTGGTCGGGGGTCAGCTTGTCGATGGAAACTCCCATCGAAGCGAGCTTCAGGGCCGCGATCTCCCTGTCGATGGCCGCGGGCACGGGATAGACCCTCTTCTCCAGCGATCTTCCATGCCTGATGAGATGAAGGACGCTGAGGGCCTGGTTGGCGAAGCTCATGTCCATGACCATGGCCGGATGGCCTTCCGCGGCGGCCAGGTTGATCAGCCGCCCCTCCCCCAAGAGATTGACGTTCTTCCCGCCCGGAAGCGTGTATTCGTCGACGAACGGCCGGACCCGTCTTTTGCCCCGGGCCAGCTTCTCGAGGGCCGGGATGTCGATCTCGACGTTGAAATGACCGGAGTTGGCGACGACGGCCCCGTCCTTCATCTTCAGGAAATGCTCCCGCCTGATGACGCCCTTGTTCCCGGTCACGGTCACGAAAACGTCCCCGATCGGGGCGGCCTCGGCCATGGGCATGACCGAAAAACCGTCCATTTTGGCCTCGAGGGCCTTGACGGGGTCCACCTCGCAGACGACCACACGGGACCCCGCGCCCTTAGCACGCATGGCCAGTCCCTTGCCGCACCAGCCGTAGCCGATGATGACAAAGTTCAGTCCGGCCAGGAGCATGTTCGTCGCCCGCAGGATGCCGTCCAGCGTGCTTTGGCCCGTCCCGTATCTGTTGTCGAAGAGGTGCTTCGTGTCGGCGTCGTTCACGGCGATGATGGGATAGCCCAAGACCTTTTCCCTGGCCATGCTCCGGAGGCGGGTGACCCCCGTCGTGGTCTCTTCGGTTCCCCCGAGGATGCCCGGCAGGAGGTCCCGGCGGGAGGAATGGATGATCGACACCAGATCGGCCCCGTCGTCCATAGTGACTTGAGGGGCGTGGCCGAGAGAACGCTCGAGATGTCGGTAATAGGTCTTGTTGTCTTCCCCTTTGATGGCGAAGACGGAGATCCGGTCGCACTTCACGAGGGCGGCGGCCACCTCATCCTGCGTGCTGAGAGGATTGGATGCCGTAAGCCGGACGTCGGCCCCACCGATCTTCAGGGCCTGCATCAGGTTCCCGGTCTCGCTCGTCACGTGAAGACAGGCCGAGATCCTCAGTCCCTTGAGCGGCTTCTCTTTCCCGAAGCGGAGCCTGATCCTTTCGAGGACCGGCATCGACCGCGCCGCCCATTCCATCTTGAGCTTCCCTTGGCGTGACAATCTCAGGTCTTTAACGTCGAAATCCATGTTTCATCCCCTTCATCCTCGAAGTCCCCACGGGACGCGGGCCCGGGGGCCGGATCGCGCGTCCGGTCCCGTTCCGGGACCGGACGATTACAGGCCGGCGTCCTTCTTGAGCGCCGAGGCCTTATCGGTCCATTCCCAGGTGAATTCGTCTTCGTTCCGTCCGAAGTGCCCGTAAACCGCGGTCTTCCGGTAGATGGGCCGCAGCAGGTTGAGGTAGCTGATCATGCCCTTGGGCGTCAGCTTGAAGTGGGCCCGGATGATCTCCTTGATCTTGTCCTCGGAGATCCTGGCCGTTCCGAACGAATCCACCATGACGGAAACCGGCTCCGCGACGCCGATGGCGTAGGCCAGCTGGACTTCGAGCCTATCGGCGAAGCCCGCGGCCACGAGGTTTTTGGCGACATAGCGAGCCATATAGGAGCCGGAGCGGTCGACCTTGGAGGGGTCCTTCCCCGAGAAAGAGCCGCCGCCGTGGCTTCCCACGCCGCCGTAAGTATCCACGATGATCTTGCGGCCGGTGATCCCCGTGTCGCCGAGCGGGCCGCCGATCTCGAACCGGCCCGTGCCGTTGATGAAGGTCTTCTTCCATGTGTCCTTATCGATGAGGTGGGCGGGAATGACCTTCTTGATGACCTCGCGCTTGATGTCTTCTCGAAGATCCTCCATCTTGACCTTTTCATTGTGCTGGGCTGCGACGACCACGGCCTCGACGCGCTTGGGGATTCCGCCCTCGTATTGGATGGTGACTTGGGACTTGCCGTCCGGCCGGAGGTAGGGCAGGGTCTTGTCCTTCCGGACTTCGCTCAGGCGGCGGACGATCTTGTGGGCCAGCATGATCGGCATGGGCATGAGCTCCGGCGTCTCCCGGCAGGCATACCCGAACATCAGGCCCTGGTCCCCCGCGCCCTGCTCATGTCCTTCGGTCTCATTCACGCCCTGA
>JALHVH010000007.1 GCA_022867105.1 Candidatus Aminicenantota bacterium | reverse complement strand
GTCACCTTCTCGTATTGCTTTTTTATCTCCGAGGGGAGGTCAACGCCGCGGCGTTCGTGCTTGGAAGATTCAATGATCCACGACCCCACGACGGCTCCCGGCCGGCCCTTGAAGCCTTCCTTGATCTCCTTGTCCAGGACGTCGAATTCCTTCGCGGCCGGCTCGAGTTCACCGCGGCGGTCGAGCTTGGCCTCAAGGTCGGGATCCTGCATAATGTCGATTCCCGGTCCATAGTCGGCCCCTGGAAAGCACGCGGTCTTACAGAACGCGCACCCCTTGCAGTCATCGATGAGCGCAGCGTCCGGGCAGGTCCCCTCGTCGATGTGGGCGTTAACTGCCTCGAGCTTCTTCAGGATGGACTCGGCGTATTCGAGGAGCTCGCCCTCGAGCCGGAAAATCTTCTGCGCCTTCTCGCCTGTCGTCTTGTTCTTGAAAATCATGAGCCCATACTCGGCCCCCTCCATGAGCATGTAGAGGAGCATCTGTGCCGGATATTTTCGGATCCAGGAAAACTTGGACTTGAGCATGTCGATCGGCGCGAGTTCGTGGATCGCCGCGAAGACGTTCGGCGATGAGCTCTTAATCTCAAGCGGGATGCGGGAGCTATCAACGGGGAGCTTGCCGTCGATGCGTCCCGTGAGCTGGAATTTCTTCCATTCGTAGGCCCTCTGCTGTTCGATGACGCGCAACCCGGCATCCTGCATCTCGCGCATGAGCGCATCTTCATGGAGGTTCCCTTCGTCAAAGATTCTCTGGAGCCCGACATCATGCAGAATTTTGAGTTCGTTCGAGGTCCGGGAGAGCACCAGGAACCGGACGCACGGATGGCCCGCCTCAGAAGCGCGGTTCGATCCGGAGTGAGGCGATATCTTTATTCGCCGCGCCGTTTGTTCATCAAGTAAAAACGGGATATCAGGAATATTGTCCAAGTCCATTTCTTTTTCTCCTTTGATTATGAATTTCGGCGTGCTCTTTATCGCCGGGAAGGACATCAATATTTTCCGGGGAATTATTCTTGGGATTCCCGTCAATGTGATGTACCCTTTCCTCCGAAGTCAAAAAGCGACCTATCTTTTTTTCTGCTACCAGAACGTGCTCATAGACATAGCCACCAGGATCTCCCTTGTGAGCACGAGGATGGCCGGGGGATAAAACAAGGACATATCCGAAACGATTATCGACGGTTCTTCCGCCCTGCCAATTCGGATTTGCTTCTCGGCAACGGCCAAACATTGGATTTTTTATTCCGGCGATTCTTTCCCGGCGTCTTGTCCGATCTTCGGTCGAATGGATCGGTTTGCCGATTTGTCCGATATACTTACAAGCGTTGGAACAATATTTCGCAGGGTGAGCCCTGTATCGGAATGGCATCTGATAAAACGTCTCCCCGCAAGTTCTACAGACGCGAGAAACCTTATCCATCTCAGCCATCCTGTCCGGGTTCTCTCGGCCCGCCGGACGTCTTTTCATATTCCGCCTTGGCCTTCCCGTAGGTAGAGGCCAGCCACTTCTCCGAGAGCTTGCTGATGTCGGTGACGAAGTGTTCCTTTTTTTCGCCGTCCTTCTCTTTCCACATCGAGAATTTTTTAATAAGCTCCGCAGCCACGACCTTGTCATTGTTGGACATGCGGGCGATCATAGATTCCAGCTTCGCCTTGATGTCCTTCCCGTCCGGCGTGAGGTCCGAAGCCTTTTGTGCGCCACCCTTGTATTCGACTTTACCGAGCTGTTCTTTCTTTATCCCGGCCTGGACGAGGTCGTCGAACGTGACGCCCATGAGCCCGATGACGCGCTTAATGAGGCGGTTGTAGAGGTTCGTGACGGCCTTCCGACGGATGTTCGCCATGTCAACCTCCTCGATCTCCTTGAACTTGTCCCCGATCTTCCCGAAGAACTTGTCGCGCTGTGAGCAGACGCCGATATCCTCGACATACCGCCCGAGCTTCTTCGAGTAGGCTTTTCCGGCCGCGATGAACGAATAGTATCGGCCCTTCGCATCCTCGGCCCATTCCATCGACAAGCGGACGTCCGAGACGTCCACGCCGAAAGCCACCGCGACGTTCTCCGTCCCGCGGTCCATGAGGTAGGGGTTGCCGCCGAGATCCACCCAGTCCGAGGCCTTGGTCATCTTGAGCGCGATGATCTTGACCTTGTTATAGAACTCGACGTTCTTCTCGATTGCGGCAAGCTCCTTCTCGATGGAGATCCCGCGCTCCGGGATGGAGATTAGACTCATCTCCGATGTGACAGAACGCTCATCCAGGGCTTCGCCGCCCGTGATTTTTTCCTTTGTTTCGTTCGCCATTCTTTACTCCTTTCTCTTGACATTCCCCGCGGACGCGCTCATAATCCAAGCATCACTTGGCCCGCGAGGGTTATCGTTCCATTACCCCCGTCCCCCTGCCCGGGGACGGCCTTGTTTCCCCGTGTCTTCAGTTCTTTTTCGCCCTGGTCATTGACCTCCTTCGAATAATGACAGCGCTCACAGAGCGTGCCGTAAAGCTCCCGCACTATTACGTGGCATCGGCTGCAGTCCACGAGCGGGAAATGTTCCATCGCTTCTCGCAGTCCGAAATGTGATTCCTCGGGCCGGATCTTCGGGGCGCCGTTTCGTTCGACGCTTTCATGGACGCGCTGTTTTTCGAGCCGGACCTCGCGCTTGGCCTCCTGCTCCGCTTGCTTTCGCTCGCGGCGGTCCTCGCGGATCTTCTTGTCGCGCTCCTTCTCCGCCTTCTTCCGTTTGCGCTCCTCTATCCTGGCCGCGCGCTCCTGTTCAATGAGCAGGGTTCGATTCGATTTTTGACGCAAATCGTTCCTCCAATCGTCTCTTTTTTTTATGCAATCCAAGATGGTATTCTTGATCGGAAATGAGAAGGTTCGAATTGCGATCATCCTGTTTGTTTCCGTTCAGGTGATGTACGATTTCTTCTTTTTTTAAAGGTCGCCGCAAAGCCCTGGCCGCAATATATCTACTTCGTCTGATATAACCTTTGCTATCAGCTCCTGGGAATGCTTTCCCGACATATTTCAAAACATATCCACATGTTCCTATGCGAAGTCCGCCTTTCCATGCATAGTTTTTTTCTCCGGGCTGAGAACCGCGGCTCCTTAAATGAGGCAAAATGCTCTTTAATTTCTCATGAACAAAATAGCGACTAATCCCTATTTTTTCAGATAATTCCGTAATTGATTTTTCGTTAATGAGATATTGGTTTTTTAGCCAATTATCATCAAAGCGTTTTGGCCATTTAGAAAAAGGCAGTCGGCCTTTGTTGATATGAGGAACGTAGCAAGGAAAAGAGCAATATTTTTTCTTAGTCTTTGTTTTAATAAAGCTCTTTCCGCAGGTTGGGCAAAGACTCATACTTTCTCCTTCATCCCCAATTTGGCCTCGATCCGGTCGAGCCGGGCCAGGATGTCGGCGTGGTCATCAATCGGCGCAACCTGGATGCCGAGATACGCCGCGACCCGCTCCGCCATTGACGGTGACGGGCGCCTCCCCTTTGCCCAGTACTGAGTGATCCGGTAGCTGATACCAAGATCCTTCGCCAGCCGATATTTCGAGATCCCGGCCGTTTTTAGCACCGCATCAAGATTTCGGCCTGAGAGGGCCGTAGAGAGACGAACGGTTTTTAGCGTGTCATTCTTCATGTATGCACCGTTTCATCGT
>JALHVH010000094.1 GCA_022867105.1 Candidatus Aminicenantota bacterium | reverse complement strand
CAATTGGATTTTTCTTAGGTTTCTGATTCTGAGCAAGTACCTCGGCCAGTATAGAGATATCACGCGGCAGGAGACGGGGCGCTCAGGGCCGTTATTCTACTCATATGTAGTTGCCATGAATCTAGCACTCGTGACGGCGATTGCAGGGATCGTTTTACGGGTGACATGAATCAGCGGAGTCCAAGCGCCGAGCTGGATCCGGCATTTGGCGAAATAATTCTTTAACATTAGGGCTATGGAGTCCGGTATGATAAATGGCGAATTAGATCAGATGAGAGGAGGATCCTTCGATGAAAAAACTGACGCGAAAGGATTTCCTGAAAACCTGCGTGCTGGCGGTCTTATCGGTTTTCCATTTGCCCGCCTGGCTCCGAGGAAAGGAAGCGGCCCCGGCGGCCGGAAGCCGGGGAGCGCAAACGGCGACCCCTGAACAGGAGAAAATGATTGCCTTTTGCGGGATCGGGTGTTCCGAGTGCCCGACGTTCATCGCGACCCAGAAAAATGACGACAAGATGCGTGAGGAGACCGCCAAGAAATGGTCCGAGATGTTTAATGCGGAAATCAAGCCCGGCGATATCAACTGTGATGGCTGCACTTCCCAGTCGTCAAGGCTTTTTGATTATTGCGGCAAATGCGAGATCAGGAAGTGCGGGAAGGAAAAGAACGTGAAGAACTGCGCCTATTGCGACGAATACCCGTGTGAGAAACTGTCTGCTTTTTTGAAAAACGTGCCTGAGGCAAAGGCCACTCTCGACGAAATCAGAGGGTTGATTCATCGGTGCTAATGTGATACTTAAATAGTTCACTCATCAAAAAAGGAAGCCATCATGAAGAGGACCCGCTTATATGAATTCCATAAAAAATCCGGGGCCAAAATCATCGAGTTCTTCGGCTGGGAGATGCCTGTCGAATACAAGGGCGTTATCGACGAGCACATCGCGGTCCGCACCAGGGCCGGGCTCTTCGACGTCAGCCACATGGGCGAGGTCATGATCCAGGGCCAGGACGCCCTCGCCTTCGTCCAGCACCTGACCCCCAACGACGCGGCCCGGCTTGCGCCGGGACAGGTCCAGTACACAGCCCTGACGACTCCGGGGGGGACCTTCGTGGACGACATGCTCGTTTACTGCCATGGACCCGAGAAGTACTTTCTCGTTGTCAACGCGTCAAACGCCGACAAGGATTACGCCTGGATCGTGGACCACAAGAAGGGGTTCGCGGTGGAAACGGAGAACCAGAGTGATGCCTATACCCAGCTCGCCCTGCAGGGGCCGATGGCCCAGACGGTCCTCCAGCCGCTCACGGAACTGGACCTCGCGGGCATGAAGTCCTTCCACTTCGCCTTCGGTAAGGTCGCCGGAATCGACGCGCTCGTCTCCCGCACGGGATACACCGGCGAGGACGGTTTCGAGATCTACACCCTCGCCCCGAACCCCGGGGTCCTCTGGGAGGCCATCCTGGAAGCGGGGAGACCCCATGACGTCCTGCCCATCGGGCTGGGCGCAAGGGACACCCTCCGGCTCGAGTCCAAGCTCATGCTCTACGGTAACGACATCACCGATAAGACGACCGTCCTCGAAGCGGACCTGAAGTGGATCTGCAAGTTCCAAAAGGGCGGTTTTCTGGGCAAGGTCGTCCTTGAGAGGCAGCTCGCGGAAGGTTTGACCCGGAAGATCGCCGGCTTCGAGCTCGTCGATAAGGGGATTCCCCGGCCGCATTACCCGGTCTTCGTTGACGGCCGAAAAGTCTCGGACGTGTGCTCGGGGACCTACGCCCCGTTCCTGAAGAAGTCCATCGGCCTAGCGTATCTCCCCATCGGGGCAACGGCCCTGGGAACGGAGATCGAGATCGGGATCCGGGACAAGAAGGTCCGGGCGAAGGTCGTCCCGACGCCGTTCTACAAAAGGGAAAAGAATTAGCCCGAACGGGACCGCGGGAGATCGCGGGTCATCGCGAATATAAGAACAAGATCAACAGGAGGCTTGGATGTATCCGAACGATTTTCGCTACACGAAGGAACACGAATGGATCAAGATCGAAGGCGGCGAGGCCGTCGTCGGCGTCACGGATTTCGCCCAGAAACAGCTCGGCGACATCATCTACGTGGAACTTCCCGAGGTCGGGAAGGCCCTTGAGGTCCACCAGGCCGTCGGCGTCATCGAATCCGTCAAGTCCGTTTCCGACGTCTACTCCCCGGTCGCGGGAGAGGTCGTCGCCGTCAACGAGGAGCTCAACAAGGCGGCCGACCTCGTCAACAAGGACCCGCACGGCAAAGGCTGGATCGTCCGGCTGAAGGTCAAGGACAAGGCTGCGGTCGAGGCGCTGATGACCGCTTCCGATTACGAGAGATACCTGGAGGGTCTCGAGGCTTGAGCGTTCGCCGCCCCTCCTTCATTGAGGTTTGCCTATGAGCTATGTTTCTTTGAGCGACAAGGATCGAAAGGAGATGCTGGCCGCGATCGGCGTCTCTTCGACCGACGAGCTTTTCGGCTGCATCCCGGAAGAGGTGAGGCTCAAAAGGGCGCTCGACCTTCCCGGGCCGGAACCGGAGCCGGCGCTCGTCCGGCATTTCGCCGGCCTCGGCGGACTGAACACCTATTCGAATTACCTCTCATTCCTTGGAGGCGGAGCCTACGACCACTTCATCCCCTCGGTCGTGGACTACCTGAGCTCCAGGGGGGAGTTCGTAAGCCCCTACACTCCTTACCAGCCCGAGGTGAGCCAGGGGACTCTCCAGGCCATCTTCGAGTTCCAGACGCTCGTCTGCCAGCTCACGGGGATGGACATCGCCAACGCGTCCCTCTATGAAGGCGCGACCGGAGCGGCCGAGGCCGTCCTCATGGCCCAGCGCTTGAAGAACAAGCCCAAGGTCCTGGTCGCGCGGACCCTCCACCCGGAATACCGGGACGTCATCCGGACCTACATCAGGAACCTCGGGGTCCGGATGGAGGAAGTCCCTTATGACGAAAAGGGAGGACTGGACAAGGACACCCTCGCCCGGATGCTCGACGCGGAAACCGGCGCGGTCATCCTCCAGTCGCCCAATTACCTCGGGGTCTGCGAGGACGTCCGGGCCGTCGCGGACCTGGCCCACGGCCATCAGGCCCTGCTGGCGGTCGTCGTGGCCGAGGCTTTGTCGCTCGGCATCCTCGAGGCCCCCGGAAAGCTGGGCGCGGACATTGTCACCGGCGAGGCCCAGTCCTTCGGCATTCCCCTGAGCTTCGGCGGTCCCTACCTCGGGTTTATGGCCTGCATGAAGGACTTCGTCCGCCAGCTGCCGGGCAGAATCGCCGGCCAGACGACCGACGTCGAGGGGAACCGCGGCTTCGTCCTGACCCTGGCCACCCGGGAGCAGCACATCCGCCGGGAGAAGGCCACTTCCAACATCTGCACCAACCAGGCCCTCTGTGCCCTTCGGGCGACCATCTTCCTGGAAAGCCTGGGCAAGGACGGGCTCAGGGAAATGGCCTGGCAGAACGTCCAGAAAGCGGGATACGCCCTGGACGCGCTGACCCGAATCCCCGGCGTCCGTCGGAAGTTCACCGGTCCGCACTTTAACGAGTTCGCGATCGAGCTCCCGAAGCCCTGGGCTTCGGTGGGAAAGGCGCTCAAGGACAATGGTATCCTGGCCGGGCTCGGGCTCGGGGAGAGCTTCCCGGAACTCGCGAACTGCGTCCTGGTCTGCGTCACGGACAAACACATGAAGGAAGATATCGATAGACTGGCCGGGTTCCTGCAGGAGGTCGTCCGATGATCCGCAAGATGCGCGAACCCCTGGCCTTCGAGATCAGCTCTCATGGAAAAAGGGCCGTCCGGATGCCCGAGCTGGATGTCCCCGAAAAAAAGGACATCTTCGGCGGCCTGCCCGTTCGGAAGGAGATCGACGGGTTTCCCGAGCTCTCCGAAGTCGAGGTCACCCGCCACTTTACCCGCTTGTCCCAGACGAATTATTGCGTGGACTTGGGGATCTATCCTTTGGGCTCCTGCACCATGAAATACAACCCCAAGGTCAATGAGAAGATAGCCTCCCTGCCGGCCTTCACGGGCGCGCACCCCAACGCGCCCCAGGATGTCGTCCAGGGCAGCCTCCGCGTTCTCAAACAGACCGAGGATCTTCTCTGCGAGATCGCCGGCATGGACGCCTTCAGCCTCCAGCCGGCCGCCGGGGCCCATGGCGAGCTCACGGGCATGATGCTCATCCGGGCCGCCCTTGAGGACCGGGGGGACCCCCGGAAATACGTTCTCATCCCGGATTCTGCCCACGGGACAAACCCCTCGAGCGCCCACATCTGCGGATACACGGTCAAGGAGATCAAGTCGAACGAGATCGGCACGATCGACCTCGAGGGGCTGGCCGCGGTCATGAACGACGACGTGGCGGCTTTGATGGTCACCAATCCAAATACCTTGGGCGTTTTCGAATCCGACATCTGCCGGATCGCTGAGATCGTCCATTCCAAGGGAGGGCTCCTCTATATGGACGGGGCCAACATGAACGCCTTGACCGGAATCGTGAGGCCGGGCGATATGGGCGTCGATGTCCTCCACATCAACCTCCACAAGACGTTCTCGACCCCGCACGGCGGGGGAGGCCCCGGTTCCGGCCCGGTCGGCGTGAAGAAGGCCCTCGTACCTTACCTCCCGGTTCCGGTGATCGGGGAGAAGGACGGGAAGCTTGTCCTCGACTCCGGCAGGCCGAAGACGATCGGGCGCGTCCGGAGCTTTTACGGAAACTTCCTGGTCATCCTCAGGGCCCTGGCCTACATCCTGAACCTCGGGCCCGAGGGCGTCCGGGAGATCGCCGAGACGGCGGTCCTCAACGCCAACTACATACGCAAAAGTCTGGAAGGCGAGTTCCACCTGAAATACGCGGCCCCGACGCTCCATGAATGCGTCTTTTCGGACAAATTTCAAAAGGA
This sequence comes from Candidatus Aminicenantota bacterium, assembly GCA_022867105.1. Taxonomy (GTDB): domain Bacteria; phylum Acidobacteriota; class Aminicenantia; order Aminicenantales; family Saccharicenantaceae; genus JALHVH01. The sequence continues at coordinate 4,032 of JALHVH010000094.1, read as the reverse complement.
GTTCGGGGTTTCCAACCTCGATATCGCCAAGAGGTTGATCGACTACGGTCTGCACCCGCCGACCATGTCCTTCCCGCTCATCGTCCACGGCGCGCTCATGATCGAGCCCACCGAGACGGAGAGCAAGCGCGACCTGGATTTTTTCATCGACGCCATGAAGGCGATTGCCAAGGAGGCTAAGAAAGACCCGGAAACTCTCCACGCGGCCCCGCACGTCACCTACGTCCGGCGCCTGGACGAGACGGCGGCCGCCCGCAATCCCGTCCTGAAATGGGAAAAGAAATAAATGGCCCTCCAAGACCTTATCATGAAGCTCCATGCCTACTGGGCGGGCCAGGGGTGCTACCTGGCCCCGACCTATGACCTGGAGGTGGGCGCCGGGACCATGACCCCGGACACCTTCTTCCGTGTCCTCGGCAGAAAACCCTGGAAGACCGCTTACGTTCAGCCGGCCCGCCGGCCCACGGACGGCCGCTACGGGGAGAACCCTCACCGCGTCCAGAAACACTTCCAATATCAGGTCATCATGAAACCCGCCCCGGGGGACATCCAGCAGATCTATGTCCAAAGCCTTTACTCACTCGGGATCGTCCTCCAGGACCACGACCTGCGATTCGACGAGGATGACTGGGAGTCGCCGACGATCGGGGCTTGGGGTGTCGGCTGGCAGGTCATGCTCGACGGGCTGGAGATCTCCCAGTTTACCTACTTCCAGCAGGCCGGCGGCATCGAGCTTTCGCCGGTCCCCGTCGAGATCACCTACGGTTTGGAGAGGCTGGAGATGTTCCTCGAGCAGAAGGACGACATCTACGACCTCGACTGGTCGAAGGACGTGACCTACCGCGACCTGCGGCATGCCGAGGAGAAAGAGTTCTCCGAGTACAACTTCAACGCGGCCGACACCGCGATGCTCCGCACGTTCTTCCAAGCCTGCGAGAAGGAAGCGGTCTCGCTCATCGGAAAGGGCCTGCTCCTTCCGGCCTATGATATGTGTCTCAAGTGCTCCCACCTTTTCAACCTGCTCGACGCCCGGGGGGGCATCAGCGTCACCGAGAGGGTGAAGATGATCGCCCGGACGAGGGCCCAGGTCAACGAGATCGCCCAGAGATTCATAGCTTCGGGGAGGGGCTCCTGATGGAATTCCTATTAGAGATCCTGACAGAAGAGCTTCCGGCCTCCCACGTCAAGGCCGCCTTGGAGCAGTTGGACGAGAAGTTCCGGGCCGAGTTCAAAAGCGCCGGCATCGCCGTCCAGACATTCGAGATCCTCGGCACGTGCCGGCGGCTCGTCGTTCGGGCGGACACGGCCTCAGGGCAGGAGGACAGCACGAGCGTCGTCACAGGGCCGCCCAAATCGGTGGGCATCCTCTCGGACGGGACCTTTTCCCCCGCCGCCAGAGGATTCGCCAAGGCCCAGGGGATCGTGGTCGAATCGCTCGAGATCATCCAAACCCCCAGGGGAGAATACATAGGGATGCGGAAGACAAGCAAGGGGAAGCCGGCCCAGGAGGTCCTGGCGGTCATCGTCCCCGCCGTCATCGTCTCGATCTCCTTTCCCAAAGCGATGCGCTGGAGGGAGGGCCCCTTCAAGTTCTCGAGGCCCATCAAGAACATCCTCTGCCTCTGCGACGGGAAGGTCCTGCCCTTTAATCTGGAGGGGTTGGATTCTAACGACACGACGTCCGGACATCCCATCTACAGCCCTCAGCCGCTCAAGATCAAGAACTTTCAGGACTACAAGGACCAGTTGAAAAAGGCCAAGGTGATCGTGGACCCCGGCGAGCGGCGGAAGATCGTCCTGGGCCAGATCGAGGAAAAACTCGCTTCCCTCAAAGCCAGGATCTACACGGATGACGACCTCCTCGAGAGGCTCAGCGACACCGTCGAATATCCCTGCGTCATCCTCGGCGCCTTTCCCGAAAAATACCTGAGTCTGCCCATCGAAGTCCTGGCCACCGCCATGCGGGAGGGCCAGAAGGTTTTCTCCGTCGTCAAGGACAAAAAACAGCTTCCATATTTTCTAGGCGTGGCCGACGCCCTCAAGGATTCCAAGTCCCTGATCCGCAAAGGCAACGAACGCGTCCTCAAGGCGAGGCTCGAGGACGCCCGGTTCTTCTGGCAGCAGGATGTCAAGAAACCGCTGGCGGAGAGGGTCGCCGGCCTGAAGAACATCGTCTTCCAGGAGAAGCTGGGGACATACGACGACAAGGCCCAGAGGCTGAAAAAGATCGCCGGCTACCTCAGTGAAAGAACCGACGCCGCCAAGGTCAAGAAAGAGGCCGTCGAGGCGGCCGGCCTGTGCAAGGCCGACCTCCTGACCGAAATGGTCAAGGAGTTCCCGTCCCTCCAGGGAAAAATGGGAGGGCTGTATGCCAAGGCCGAGGGTTATCCCGCGGCCGTTCACCAGGCCATTTATGAGCATTATCAGCCCGCCAGCCTCGAGGACGAGCCGCCGTCATCCCTGACCGGGGCCCTGGTCTCGCTGGCCGACAAGATCGACTCCATCGTGGGCGTCCTCGGCGTCGGCGTCCAGGTCACAGGATCGAGCGATCCCTTCGGGCTGCGCCGCAACGCCCACGGCGTCGCGAAAATCATCCTCGACAAGAAGCTCAGCCTTTCGTTTTCCCTCCTCATCGACAAGGTCATTTCCATATACGGGGACAGATTGTCCAGGCCGGCGAAAGAGGTCAAAGCCACGTGCCTGGATTTTTTCGCGGGCCGTCTACGCTTTATTTTTGAGAGGCAGGGGTTCCGCTATGACCACATCAACGCCGCCCTCGGACCGGGGATGGAGGACGTCTACGACGTTTATCTTAGGGTAAAAGCGCTGGCCGCGCTCGGCACGGGCCCCAATTTCGAGCCGTTCATCCTCATGGCCAAGCGGATCAACAACATCCTCAAGGACGCGCCGGCCTGCAGGGTCAATCCGGAGCTCTTCCTCGAGAAGGAGGAGCGGGACCTCCACTCGACGTTCACCATCATCAGCGAGAACGTCAAGCCGATGATCGAGAAAGGGGACTTCGGCCGTGCCCAGAGCATCATCTTCAGGGTCCAGCCCCTGCTCAACGCCTTCTTCGACAAGGTCCTGGTCATGGCCGAGGACAAGAAGGTGCGTCAGAACCGCCTTGGGCTGCTGCAGGCCATCCGGAAGCTCCTCCTCCAAGTCGCGGACTACTCCCAGGTGGTCGTCGAAGGGGACAGGACGGCGAAGCCGGGAAACTCCCGTTAGATACTGAACTCGCTCTTGTTCCCAGAGCTTTCGGCCTCGCCGGGTTCGATGAACTTCTGCTCGAGGGCGATGATCTTCACCAGCGAGCCGGGATAATTCTGGTCCTTCTTTTCCCCGTAGGCGTTGAACTGGACGCCGGCCTGGAATTTGTAGCTCTTACCGGGATTGAACGAGGACCAGCGGATACAACCCTTGAGGTTCAGGGGGACGCGCTCGCCGGGGATGGAGATCTGGAGGACGACCTTCGCTTTGAACTTCAGGGGTTTCTGGGTCAGGAAGCGGACGCCCCCCCGGCTGATGTCCAGGACGGGGCAGAACTCTTCGTCGAAACCCTTGGGGGAGAGGAGGAACTTTTGCTTCGTATAGGCGACGGTCGAACCGGGGATCTTAAAACGGTGACATAAACGTCTTTCTACCCCCTTGTCAGACATGTCGAACCTCCCTCATTCCATAGCCGAAGCATCGATGCCTTATTCCCACGAACCATCGGGTATCTGATGCCTAAGATATAACAATAGCGGCGGAAATGTCAAAAGGATAATTTATGCGGTTCTCTTCCACTTGGTGTGCCCTTCGATGGTCGTAATGTTAAGAGAAGGGCATGGAGAAGGGCATTGCTCCCGGCTCCGATAAAGAATCGCCTGAGACTCGCATCCTTCTCGACTCCTCAGGCCCAAGACTCCAGGCTAATCTAATAAGCTGAAGGAAACCCATCCTTGGAGCCTTGGGCCCTCGGAGGCCTTCGGCTACCCTCGTCGGACGCTCATCTCAGGCGGGTCTCCGCATGGTCGCTGCAGCCCTTCT
>JALHVH010000093.1 GCA_022867105.1 Candidatus Aminicenantota bacterium | reverse complement strand
GTCGCTCGTCCTCAAGGCCGACGTCCAAGGCAGTGTCGAGGTGCTCGTGGAAGTGCTCCCTTCGCTGAGCACGGAAAAAGTGAAGATCCGCATCCTCCACGCCGCGACGGGGGGCATCACCGAGGCCGACGTTCTTCTGGCTTCGGCCTCCAACGCCATTATCGTCGGATACAACCTTAAACCCAACACCAAGGTCGTGGACCTGGCCAGGAAAGAGAACGTCGAGATCCGAACCTACAGGATCATATACGAGCTCACGGAGGACATTAAAAAGGCTCTCATCGGCATGCTCGATCCGGTCATCAGGGAGACGTACCAGGGGCGGGCCGAGGTCCGCCGGATCTTCCAGATCCCCAAGATCGGCGTCATCGCAGGATGCTACGTCACGGACGGAAAGATCACGCGAAACTCTGAGATCCGGGTCCTGAGAAACAAACAAGTCGTCCACCAGGGGCGCATCTCTTCGCTGAAGCACGTCAAGGAGAACGTCACCGAGGTCAAGAATGACTACGAATGCGGCATCGGGCTGGAGAAGTTCCACGAGGTCCAGCCGGGTGACATCATCGAAGCTTACATCAAGGAAAAGGTCAAAGCCGAGTAGGGCCGAGCGTTCGCGGAAAAACCATGGTCGTGGGCGTCCTGTCTCTGGAGGTCCTTTTCCCATATTCCCGATCCCTCAAGGACAAGAGACAGCACATCAAGAGTTTCAAGGACCGCGTTCGGAACCGCCACAACGTCTCCGTCGCGGAGGTTGACTTCCAGGACAAATGGCAGAGGGCCAGGATCGCCGTCGCGGCCGTCAATAGCCGGCCGCACGACGTTGAGGGCGTCCTGAACAGGATCCTCAATGAGGCCGAGGAATCCCTCGGAGGGACCATCGTGGACCATCGGATCGACTATTTCTGACGGCGAGCGGCATGGCCCGGGAAGGAGCGCAGGGACATGACGGAAAACCGACGCGGCAAGCGGGTTGGAAGCCTGATCCAGGAGGAGCTCAGCCGCTTCCTCATCGAGGACGTCCAGGGCCAAGTGCCGGGGCTCATCACCGTCACCCGTGTCGAGGTGACCGCTGACCTGATGACGGCCCATGTCTATCTGAGCGTCTTCGGCGGCGGTGACACGGAAGTTCTCCTCGCCCTGCTCGAAAAGAGGAAAGGGTACATCCGAAAAATCCTTGCCTCCCGGATCAAATTAAAGTATAATCCCCAGTTATTTTTCTCCCTGGACCCGGCGCCGGAAGACGAGGAAAAGCTGGACCGATTGTTCGAAATGGCGAAGAAGCATGAATCCTGATCCCGTCGGTCTGATCTGCCGGAAGATCCGCGAAAGCCGGAGGATCGCCATCACATCCCACCTCAGGCCCGACGGCGACTCCGTCTGCGCAAGCCTCGCACTGGCCATGATGGGAGAGCGGCTCGGCAAGGCGATGTCCATCGTCAATAAGGACAACACGCCCCTTCCGTTCTGTCACTTCCCGGAGGCCGGCCGCATCCGCATCGGGCAGATCGACCCCGCGGAATCCGACATGGTCATCCTCCTCGAGTGCGCCGACGTATCCAGGTCCGGCCAGGAGAACCTGGGGGACTGCTTCAAGATCAATATCGACCACCACTATTCCAATTTCGCGTACGCGGACATCAACTGGATCAATCCCCTGGCCTCCGCCGTCGGCGAGATGATCTTCGAATTGGGGAAACGCCTTGGGGCCCCCATCCTCGCACAGGCCGCCGACTATCTTTACTGCGCCATCGTCTCCGATACGGGTTCGTTTCAGTTCTCGAACACGACGGCCAAGGCTTTCGAAACCTGCACCAAGCTGGTGGGCCTGGGGGCCAGCCCGATCAATGTCTCGGAGATGCTCTACAGCAACAATCTGCCGGAGAAGATCAAGCTCCTGGGACAGGTCCTCTCTACCCTGCGGATGAACGGGAGGGGGAACATCGCGGCCATCACCATGTTCAAAAAGAACCTGTCGGACCTCAACCTCAAGGAGATCGACACCGAGGACATCACCACCCTGGCCCGGTCCATCAAGGGGGTGGAGATGGTCCTGTTCTTCAAGGAGATGGAAAAGGACACGTTCCGAGTCAGCCTCCGCTCCAAGGGAAGGGCCAACGCCGCCCTTATTGCCGAGCACTTCGGCGGCGGGGGGCACATCCATGCCTCGGGGTTCACGGCCTACGGACCATATGAAAAGCTGATCGTGGAGATCCCGAAAACCGTGGAGCGGCTGCTGACCGCCGCCGCGCCCAAATCTCCGGCTTCCTGATCCCTCTTTCTGAAAGGCGGCGCCTTGGACGGACTGATCGTCATCGACAAACCTCCCGGCCTCACCTCGCATGACGTCGTCCTTTGGGTCCGGAGGCTTCTAGGGAGCGAAAAAACGGGCCATTGCGGAACCCTGGACCCCGACGCCACGGGGGTGCTCCTCGTCACGGTCGGCAAGGCCACACGTCTCTTTCCCTATCTTTCCGGGCACGACAAGACCTACCGGGGGACCATCCGTTTCGGATTTTCCACGGACACTTATGACGCGTCCGGCCGGCCCACGTCTCCCGAAAGCCCGGACTGTCCCGACGAGAACGCGGTCCGCGAAGCCATGCGAAAGTTCGAGGGCAGGATCTCCCAGGACCCTCCCCCCTTCTCGGCAAAGAAGCTGGGCGGTCAACCCTCGTACAGGCTCGCCCGCGCCGACAAGGACGTGATCTTAAAGGCCCAGGAGGTCACGGTCCGCCGTTTTGAGCTCGAGGCCTTCCGGCCGCCCCTGGCCGATTTCACGGCGGAATGCACGTCCGGAACTTATATGCGCGCCCTGGCCCATGATCTGGGAAGACTCCTGGGGTGCGGAGCCCACCTCGCCGGGCTCAGGAGGACGGTCAGCGGCGATTTCGGGCTTGCCGACGCCCACTCCCTTGACGAAATCCGGTCGAGGGCCGAAGCCGGGGATTGGCCAAGACTCATGGTCCCCATCGAAGAGCTCCTCCCCCGGCTGCAGGCGATCAGGCTGGACGTCGAAGGCGAAGAGCGGGCGCGCCACGGCAACCGGATCCTCCCCGGCCACGTCCTAGCCCTCCCGGACGGATGGCGGGAGGCGTCTTCCGGGCAGGACACCGTCTTCCGGCTCGTCGGCCGGGACAGAAGGCTCCTGGCGTTGGCCAGGCCTTCTCATGATGGGGAGGGACTCTCCCCCTTTCTTGTCCTCTGCGACTGAACCTCGTTCGTGGATGCTTTTCGCTCCAGAAAACGGGCCTTTGCCCGAAAACTTGTCAAAATAATTGACGATCCGTTCTTGAATTTTCGGGCCGGGTATTGTATGGTATTGAGGACATGCGGCTGAACAAGAACCAAATCGAACACCTTGCCTTCGTGATCCTGCACAATCTGGCCAAGGAGAGCAAGATCATCGCCGAGGACCGCACGCGCCTCCTCGAGGAGATCACCGGACTGATTCTGGACGATCTTCAGAAGGAGGACAAGCTGGACCAGGAGGTCAGGGAGATCCTGGGCAAGCATATGGAGAAGATCCGCCGGGAGAACATCGAGTACCAGACCATGTTCAGGATGATCAAGACGAAGCTGGCCAGGGAGAGGAACATCGTCCTGTGAGCAACAAGCTGTCCCGGGAAAAGATCAACTTTCTCTCCCGCCAGATCCTCGCCGCCCTCGACAAGAACGAGCAGGTGGAGTTCCTCGACGACCCCAACGAGATCCGCCTCATCATCGTGAAGTCCATCGAAGAGGAGATGAACCTCTACGGCGCTCTCGACAAGAAGGCCGTGGATAAGATCCACTCCCAGAAGAAGGCCATCGAGGAAGGCAGCCGGGAATGGGAGATCCTCTACCGGAAATACTACAACGATGAACTCGCCAAACTCGGAAAGCTCTCCTGATAGGCCGAGCCCATCTTTCCCCAACACCCGGTCGTCGAAATCCAATAAAAACTTCGCGCAAAACCGGGGACACATGCCGCAGGTTTAGGTCCCCAAAAAAAGGCCGGAGAGTGAGCCCTCCGGCCGTTGCATTGACCTTGACGGATATGTTTTAAAACAGCATCCTGAATCCGAGGGCGAACTTGTGGTGCTCATCGAACGAGCGGTTGCTGCCGAGCGGGCTCCTGAACTCAAAGAAGATCGAGCCCAAGCTGGTCCAACTGTTGAACACGTCAACCCCGACGTTCCCGACCATGTCCAATCCGGATTTCCGGATGTTCTTTTCCTTCGTGCTGTAGCCCAGGCCGCCGCCGATGAACACAGGTCCCGCGTGAACGTTGACCAGGGCGTTTGCCAGAAACATGATTTTCCATGGATCTCCCTTGAACGGGATGGCGCCGCCGGCCGACGCCACGAAGCTGAACCTGTTGGGCGTAAGCCAGTAGAATAGGCCGCCCCTCAGCAAGCCGTAGGCGGTGTAGGTCCCTCGCGCGACCAGCGGGCCGGCCTCGAGCAACCAGAAGAACTTTTTCTGGGTCACTTCAAAGGACAGACGGCAGGCGTCCGAGGCGGGGGAAACGGCCCCGGCGTTGTCGAAGACCGTCGCCGTGATCGTGTAAACGCCGGCCTTATGGAAGATCTTCTCC
>JALHVH010000092.1 GCA_022867105.1 Candidatus Aminicenantota bacterium | reverse complement strand
CAAAAGCCAAGGTCGCCGAGATGCGCCGGCGGGTAGAACAATTAGAGAAGGACAACTCGAAATAGTTCGAGTCGTAAGCTCTGTAAATGCATGGGTGCCGGTTGTTTAATCTCTTCTTCAAGACGAGATTTCAGGACACCCAGCTGCTCGGCCAGCTTCTTTTGGGTCAGGCCGTGAATTCGGCGGTATTCCCGGATTTTGTCTCCCATGACCCAGAAGAGCCGCTATTACTCCAAGATCTCCGGCCCGCTTCTCGATCGCTGAATCTTTATTGCCCTTTTTTTCCGACATTGTTACAATCGTTGCTTAATATCCAGGGAGCGTGTGCGATCGAGGGAGGCATGACCCCATGGCCAATAGCATCAATAAGGGCGTGGTAACGGAGTACGCCCGGGCAAGCCTGCCGAGGGTGTTGGGGATCTGGGACGTCATCGGCATTGTTGTCGGCGGGGTCATCGGATCGGGGATATTCCTCGTCCCGAAGTCCATCGCTTCGGCGGTTCCGTCTCCCGTCCTTATGCTCGGGGTCTGGGTCGTCGGAGGCCTGCTCAGCTTCTTCGGGGCCCTGACATTCGCCGAGCTGGGCGCGGCCATGCCCGAGGCCGGCGGGATGTACGTTTTCCTCCGGGAAGCTTATGGTCCCCTCCTGTCGTTCCTCTTCGGCTGGACCCTTTTTCTGGTCATCGACTCGGGGGCCATCGCCACGCTGACCGTCGCCTTCACGTCCAGGTACCTTCCTTATTTCTTTAGGATGACGCCCCTCGCGGTCAAGGTCGTTTCGGTCCTCTTCATCGTCTTTCTGGGCGCGGTCAATTACGTCGGGGTCAGGGCGGGCGCCAACCTCCAGAACGTTCTGACCATCATCAAGACCGCGGCCCTGGTCGGCATCTCGGGCGCCATCTTCATCTTCGGTAAGGGCAACGTGTCCAATTTCGTCAACCCCGCGCCCGGGCCGTTTAATATGAGCCTACTGGGGAGCTTCGGGGTCGCCCTGGTCGCGTCGCTCTGGGCGTTCAAGGGATTTGAAGGGTCGACCTACAGTGCGGGCGAGATTAAAAGACCGGAGCGGAACCTGCCGCTGGGGATCCTCGGCGGGAGCCTCCTCGTCCTTGCCCTCTATATCATCACCAACCTGGCCTACCTCTACATGCTTCCCGTGGACGCGATCGCCAAGTCCGACCGCATCGCCAGCGACGCCATGAGCCTGGCCGTCGGGCCCGCGGGGGGGGCGCTCATCGCCTTCATCATCCTCTTCTCCATCGCCGGGGCCGCCAACCAGAACATCCTCTGCTCGCCCCGCGTCTATTTCGCCATGGCAAGGGACGGACTGTTCTTCAAGAGGATCGCCGAGGCCCATCCAAAATATCGGACGCCCCATGTCTCGATCATCGCGATGTGTGTCTGGAGCATTCTCCTCAGCCTCTTCTTCGGGACCTTCGAACAGCTCTTCACCTACGTCGTCTTCGGCCTGTGGATCTTCTTCGGCCTGACCGTGGCCGCCGTCATCGTCCTCCGGAAGAAACGCCCGGACCTGCCAAGGCCCTACAAGACTTGGGGATATCCGGTGACGCCGGCCCTCTTCATCCTCGCCGCCGTGTTCATCTCCATGAACTCGCTCATCAACGAGTTCCGGAACGCCGTCGCCGGCTTGATCATTATCCTATTGGGCGTGCCGGCGTATTTCTATTGGAATAAGAAGCGCCGGTAAATCGGCCTGGTTTCTCCCCCGCGTAATTGTCCACAGGCTTTCTATTTCCGTGATATCAAGAGGAGGGCATGGAGAAGGGCTGCAGCAACCTCTTCTTAGCATCACAGAAATCAGAGGCCGGCTCTTATAGCGGCTGGATCTTGCCGGCGCGGACGACGACCCGGCCGTTCTTGATGATGTGGCGGACGGGGTTGACGCCGAGCTGGTAGATGAGGGAGGCGTAGTTGGGGACGTCGCAGATGAGGAGATCCATGCGCTTACCGACCTCGAGGCTGCCGATCCCGGCGTCGCGGCGGATGGCATAGGCCGCGTTCCCGGTGCAGGCGTTGATAGCTTCCTCGATGGTCATCCGGAGCGTGTACACCCCCAGCTGGAGGACGAGAAGCATGGAACTCAGCATGGAGCTTCCAGGATTGAAGTCCGATGCCAGAGCCACGACCGCGCCTTGGTCGATGAGCTTTCTGGCCGGGGCCTTTTTGTCCAGCATAAGGAAAAACGGGACCCCGGGGAGGAGGATGGCCGCCGTCCCGCTCGAAGCCAGTTTCCGAACGCCGTCTTCCGTGATGTTGATGAGGTGCTCGGCCGAGACCGCGCCGGATTCCGCGGCGTACTGGGCCCCGCCGATGGGAGCCCATTCGTCGGCGTGGATCTTGACTCCCAGGCCGGCCGAGCGGGCAGCTTCGGCCAGCGTTTTCGTCTCCTCCAGGTCGAAGATGTTCGGCTCGCAGAAGATGTCAAAGAACTCGGCTAGGCCGCGCGCCTTGACCGCAGGAAGAATGCTGTCGATGATGAGATCGATGTAACCGGCCTTATCGTCCTTGCGCTCAGGCGGGACCTCGTGGGCGCCCATGAAGGTGGGGACGACGTCCACCGGGTGCGCTCCCTTGAGGGCTCTCAACGCTTCGAGCTGTTTGATCTCGTCCTCGAGGTTCAGGCCGTAGCCGCTCTTGGCTTCTGCCGTGGTCGTGCCGGTCAGGAGCATCTGGTTGAGCCTCTGCTTGCAAAGGGCGATGAGCTCGTCCTTGGAAGCCGCCCGGGTGGCTTTGACCGTGGTCTGGATGCCCATGCCCTGCGCGGCCAGCTGTTGATAGGTCAGCCCTTTGAGCCGGAGCAGAAACTCGTGTTCCCGGTTCCCGGCGAACGGAAGGTGGGTATGGCAGTCAATAAGGCCCGGCAGAGCGATGCCGTCACGGCCGTCGATCCAGGTTGCGGACGGCACGGCTCGGACCTCTTTCCGGAAATCCTCTCCTTTTCCGACGAAGACGATCTCCCCGCCGCTCCACGCGATCCAGCCGTCCTCGATGACGCCCAGGTCCTGGAGGGCCTCCCCCCGCTTGGGGAGGGGGCCCCGGCAGGTGATGAGCTGGCGACAGTTGGAGACGACGCCGTCAGCTGAGATCATGCGAGGATTTCCGGATCGGCGCGTGCTTGGTGCGCCGGATGAAGGACGGTGTCTCGTAGGTCTCCCACCGGTTCTCCCAAGCCGGAGGCTCCCAGGCCGGGGCCTGGTTCCCGACGGGCGCGAAGGCGTAGGGAGGGGTCTCCGTGTAAACGGGGAACGCCGGGGGCGTCTTGCCCCGCGGCGCGGGCGTGAAGTCGTCGACGGCCCCGATCGTCCGGCGTTCGCTCACCTCGAAGCCGGTGGCGATGACCGTGACCTTGACCATCTCCTTCATGGCCGGGTCGATGACCGTGCCGAAGATGATGTTGGCCTCCGGATGGGCCAGGCTGTGGATGAGCTGCGAGGCCTTGGAGACCTCGTGCAGGGTGACGTCCTTGCCGCCCGTGATGTTGATGAGGACACCGCGGGCGCCCTCGATCGACGTGTCGATGAGGAGCGGGCTGGAAATGGCCTTTTGGGCCGCTTCCACGGCCCTGTTCTCGCCGGAAGCGATCCCGGTCCCCATGAATGCCACGCCCATGCCCTTCATGATGGACTTGACGTCGGCGAAGTCCAGGTTGATCAGGCCCGGCTTGGTGATGAGGTCGGAGATGCCCTGGGCCGCCTGGCGGAGGATGTCGTCGGCCATCTTGAAGGCGTCCTGGATGGACGTGTCCAGGTTCACGGTCTGGAGGAGCCTTTCATTGGGGATGGCGATCACCGTGTCCACGACGTTCTTGAGCTCCTTCAACCCCTCCTCGGCCTGTTTGGCCCTGACCTTGCCTTCGAACTCGAAAGGGAGGGTGACGATGGCGATGGTGAGGACGTCCATCTCTGAGGCCAGGTTGGCCAGGATGGGTGTTGCGCCCGTTCCCGTGCCCCCCCCCAAGCCGGCGGTCAGGAAGACCATGTCCGCGCCCTGGAGGGACTCGATGAGCCGTTCCGTGTCCTCCATGGCCGCCTGCTTTCCGGTCTCCGGACGGCCGCCGGAGCCGAGGCCCTTGGTGACCTGCCCCCCGATAGGCAGCTTGATCGTTGCCCGGCTGGTGCTCAGGGCCTGAAGGTCTGTGTTGACGGCGATGAACTCCACGCCCTGGATGCCGGATTCGATCATCCGGTTCACGGCGTTGCCTCCGCCGCCTCCGATGCCGATGACCTTGATCTTGGCCCCCAGGGCCTCCTCCACGAGATGGAATTTCAATTTGCTGCTCAGTTCGTCGCTCATGTTTTGCCTCCTATCCTTCCTTGAACCAATCCGTGAACTTGGTCCAAATTCCTTTCTTTCTATCCTTAGAAAAACCTTTCTCCAAGCCTTTGTTGTAGCCGTAGAGGATGAGACCGACGGCCGTCGCGAAGTCCGGGGTGCTGACCCTGTCCACGAGTCCGCCGACCCCGCTCGGGTCGCCGCGCCGGACGGGCAGGTCGAAGATCTCCTCCGCCACCTGCTCCAGGCCGTCGAGGAGGGCGGTCCCTCCCGTCAGGACGATCCCCGAGTTCAGGGACTTTTCGTAGCCCATCCTTTTGATGTCGCCGTCCACGAGGCGGAAGATCTCCTCGGCCCGGGGCTGGATGATGTCCGCCAGGATCTGGCGGGACAGGACCCGGGGCTTCCTTCCCTTGCCGACGGAAGGGACCTCGATGGTCTCCTGCTCGTCGGCGATCGGCCCCGCGACGCAGCCGTACTTTTTCTTGATCTTTTCGGCCTCCGGGATCGGCGTCCGAAGCCCCACGGCGATGTCGTTGGTGAAGTTGTCGCCGCCGATCGGGATCGTCGTGGAGTACCAGAGGCTGCCGCGCTCGAAGATGGCCACCTCCGTTGTGCCCGCGCCGATGTCGATCATGCCGACCCCGAGCTCCCGCTCGTCGTGGGTCAGGACGGAGGCGCTCGTGGCGATCTGGTTCAGGACGATCTCCTCGATGCCTATCCCGGCCCGCTCGATGCACGCCTTGAGGTTCTGGAGCGAGGTGATCGCCGACGTGACGATATGGACATTGACCTCGAGCTTGATGCCGCTCATGCCCAGGGGGTCCTTGATCCCGTCCTGCTCGTCCACGACGAACTCCTGGGGGATGATGTGGATGATCACCCTGTCCGGCGGGATGGACAGGGCCTTGGACTGGTCGATGACACGCTTGATGTCCTCCCGGCTGATCTCGCGGTTCTTGCCGGAGACGGCCACGACACCCCGGGAATTGAAGCTCTTGATGTGGGCGCCGGAGATGCCGATATACGCTGAGCCTATCTCCACTCCGGCCATGAGCTCGGCTTCTTCCTCGGCTTTCTTGAGCGCGGTCGTGGTCTCCTCGAGGTTGACCACGACCCCCTTCCTCAATCCGCGCGATTCGGCGGCGCCGATGCCGATGATCTCGATCTTGTTCTCTTCGTTGACCTCCCCGATGACAGCCACGACCTTCTTCGTTCCGACGTCGATGCCGACGATGTAGCTGCTTTTGGACATTATGGGACCTCCTTCTCCAGTGGTTCCCGCGTTTTGAGGTAGACCCTGCCGTCGAAGCGCAGGTCGACGTATTCCAGCTCCCCGAATTCATTCTCCCACTCCGCCTTGCGCTCCTCGTAGAAACGGACCTTTTCCCCAAAACCCCGGTCGCTGAGCTTGATCCGGACAGGATCGTCCCGGAACCGGAGCCCGACCGTCCCCGGGCCCGTCAAGTCCAGACCGGCTACCCGCGCCCTCTCCGCGGGGGAAAGGTCGTCCAGGCACTGCCAGGCCAGGCTTAATTTCTCCAGGCGGCCATTTCGGAAGTCGTTCTGATCGGCGAGGACGGGGAGCTCAAACGCATCGGCCGTAGCGGGGCGCTCAAGCTCCACGCCCTCTTCGTCAACGAGCGTCAGGCCATATCCCTGGACGAGGGCCCTGGGCGTTCGTTCGGTGACCTCGACCCTCAGGGAGGAGGGGAAGACCTTCCGGATGCGGGCCTCTTTGACCCGGACAAAGGCCCGGATCTGCGTTCTCAGATCGTCGATGTCGCAGAGCAGAATGTTGCCCAGGCTCTTCCCTTCGAACGCCAGATCGATCTGCCGTTTCAAGGCCGGCCGGTCACAGACGACCTGAACGCTCCGGATGGCCAGCTTGTCCCATGAGATCAGAAAGAGGTAAGCCCTGCACAAGGAATAGAAGGTCCCGGCGAGGAGGAAAAAGAGAAGGGCGACGTGCTTTGCCCGCAGGGCGACCCGCTGGGGGGTCTTCTTGGCGCGGAGGGTCCCTTCGCCGCGCTGGAAGATCAGCGGCTGGGCGAGGAAGGCGGGCCGGGCCTTGCTCAGAGCGACGTTCGGGTAGGACGCCATGGCTATTTTCCCGCCTCCAGCTTTTCAATGATCCCGGGGATGGCGCGGTTGATGTTCCCCGCCCCGAGGACCAGAACGATATCGTTGGGCCGGGCCAGCTTCCCGACCAGACCGGGGACCTTCGCCAGGTCGGGCTCGAAAAAGGCCTGCGTGTGCCCGAATTGGATGATCTCCTCGTAAAGCGCCTTGCCGGAGATGCCGGCGATGGGCGCTTCGCCCGCGGGGTAGATCTCGGTCACGACGAGAACGTCGGCCTGGTTGAAAGCCGTGGCGAAGGCCTTCATCAGGTGGGAGAGTCGCGTGTAGCGGTGAGGTTGGAAGACGGCCACGACGCGCCTCGTCCAGCCGTGCTTGGCGGCTTCCAATGTCGCCTTGATCTCGGTAGGGTGGTGGGCGTAGTCCTCGACGACCATGATGTCCCGGACCGTCCTCTTGAGCTCGAAACGCCGGCCCGTGCCGGTATAGCTTTCCAGGGCCTGGAAGATGGTCCGGGGCGGGATGTCCAGGTCTATGCCCACGGCCGTCGCGGCAAGGGCGTTCAGGATATTGTGCCTGCCGGGGACGTTGAGCTTCATCTCCCCCAGCCGTTTGCCCTGGTAAAAGATGTTCGAGGCGCTTGAGAACGCGTCGAAGCGGCAGTCCGCGGCGAAGATGTCGGATTGGACGGAGAACCCGAAGGTGATGATCTTGCGCTCGATCTCCGGGATGATGCTCTGCAGGCTCGGGTCGTCCAGGCAGAGGACGACGGGACAGTAGAACGGGACCTTGTTGGCGAAATTGACGAAGGTCCTCTTGATCTCCTCGACGTCCCGATACTGGTCGAGGTGCTCCTCGTCGAGGTTGGTCAGGACGGCGATGAAGGGCGAGAGATAAAGGAAGGACCGGTCGCTCTCGTCGGCCTCGGCCACGATAAAGTCGCCTTCGCCGAGCTTGGCGTTGGCCCCGATCGTGTTCAGACGGCCGCCCACGATGATCGTCGGGTCGTAGCCGCCGGCCAGGAGCACGAGGGCGGTCATCCAGGTCGTCGACGTCTTGCCATGCGCGCCGGCGACCGCGATGCCGTACTTCATGCGCATGAGCTCCGCCAGCATCTCCGCGCGCGGGATGACGGGGATCTTCAGGGCCCGGGCCTTCCGGACCTCGACGTTGTCTTCATGGACCGCCGAGGAGATGACCACGACGTCGGCCTCGCGGACGTTTTCCGGCCTGTGCCCGACGGCGATCCGGGCGCCGAGCCGGACCAGGCGTTGGGTGGCCTCGTTCTCCTGGAGGTCGGAGCCGGAGACGTTGTAACCGAGGTTGAGGAGGACCTCGGCGATCCCGTTCATCCCCGTGCCGCCGATACCGACCATGTGGATGTGTTTGAGCTTGCGGTACCCTCTTTTGACCATGTCCCGATCTCCTAAGCCTTCCCCTCCATGAGCCGGAAACACAGCTCGGCGATCCTGTCCGCGGCCCCGGTGGTCCGGAGCCCCGCGAGTCCGTCCGCCATCCGGTCCAGGACATCGGGGCGCGCGAGGATGTCGAGGACCTTCCGGGCGAGGACCTCCGGAGTCAGGTCCTTCTCCAGGACCACCTCCGCCCCCCCCGTCCTTTCCAGCTCACGGGCGTTCGGCTCCTGGTGGTTCTCCGACGCTCCCGCGAAGGGGATGAGCAGCGAAGGCTTTCCGGACGCGATGAGCTCGGCGCAGGTTGTGGCGCCCGCCCGGCTCACGATCAGATCGGACCTTTGAAAACACGCGGCCATTTCCGGAAAATAGGGAGCGACCGTGGCATCGCCGAAGCCGGATTCCCTATAGGCTTTGTCGACCCATTCCCGATCCTCCTTTCCCGTCTGATGGATGATGGCCAGGCGGTCCCTTTTTTCCCGGAGCAGGGGGAGGGCCTCCGCGACCGCCCGATTCAGGAAGTGGGAACCCTGGCTGCCGCCGAAAACGAGCACGGTCAGCTTGTCTCCCCTGGCTCTTCGCGGCATCGCGTAGAATTCCTCGCGCACGGGGTTGCCCAGCCGGACGCCCTTTCCCCTGAAGCCGGAGAGAGAGCTTTCGAAGGATACGACGGCCTTGTCCACCCAGCGGACGAGCATTCTATTGGTGAATCCCGGCCGGACGTTCTGTTCGAGGATGAGGGTCGGGGTCCGCATCCAGGCGGCCGACAGGACGACCGGACCCGAGCTGTAGCCTCCGACGCCGATGACCAGGGCCGGCCGGATCCGGGCGAGGAGGACGATCGCCTGCAGGAACGAGAAGGGGAGGAGAAAGAGGGCGCGGACGCTCTTCAGGCCCCGTCCCTTCAGCCCTTCGATCCTCATGGGGATGAAATCGACGCCCTGTTCCGCCATGATCTTCCTTTCGATGTCCCGGTGGCCCCCGACATAGGTCAGCGCGAGGGAGGCGTCCTTTTCCCGTAGCTTGCGGCCGACGGCCAGCGCGGGATAAAGATGGCCCCCCGTCCCTCCTCCGCAGATGACGACGCGCCTGGGCTTCATGGCCTGACCCCGATGTCTCCCTTCTTCCGGGAGATGTTGAGAAGGATGCCGACGGCGGCCAGGTTGCAGATGAGCGCGGACCGTCCGTAGGAGATGAAGGGGAGGGGGATCCCCGTGGCCGGCCCGAGCCCCAGGACGACGCTGATGTTCAGGAGGGCTTGGGCCGTGACGGCCAGCGTGATCCCTGCGGCCATCAGCTTTTCGGACGGGTTCGGCGTCCGGAACGCGATCGCGAGTCCCCTCCAAAGGAAGGCGAAGAACAGGAAGAGGGTGAAGGTCGTGCCGACAAGCCCGGCTTCTTCGCCGAGGATGGCGAAGATGAAGTCCGTATGGGCGAAGGGAAGAAAGAACAGCTTCTGGGTGCTCTGGCCGAGACTCACCCCGAGCAGCCCGCCCGATCCGACCGCCAGCTTGGACTGGTTGACCTGGAAGCTCGTTCCCAGGGGGTCCCTGTCGGGCGAGACGAAGCTCTGGATCCGGTCCATCCGGTAATTGGCCTGGAAGATGTAAAGAGTGAAAAGAACGGCGAAGATCCCTCCCAAGAAGGCAAAATACCTGAGCTTGACCCCTCCCAGGAAGAGCATCATGACCGAGAGTCCGGCGACGAAGAGGGCCGTGCTGAAGTTCGGCTCCTTCA
Source organism: Candidatus Aminicenantota bacterium (assembly GCA_022867105.1). Lineage (GTDB taxonomy): Bacteria > Acidobacteriota > Aminicenantia > Aminicenantales > Saccharicenantaceae > JALHVH01. The sequence goes on along the minus strand of JALHVH010000092.1, from coordinate 492 downwards.
GAATCAGGACGACGAAGATGACAAGGACCCCCATGGGCGGGAGAAGGGTCTTCCATTCGTCGAGCTTGTCCTTTTTGGCTTCGCAGTAGTATGCGAAGAAGAGGACGAGGCTGATCTTGGCCAGCTCCGACGGCTGGAAGCGGATGCCGAAGAACTGGATCCAGCGGTTGGTTTTCGCAACCGACGGCATGACGAAGCACAGCATGAGGAGGAATGCCGAAAACAGGATGAGCCCGTAGATCAAGGCCGGGGCCTGCAAGAAGGGCTTTCGGACCGACATGATGACGGCGGCCAGGATGAGGCCGACCACGGCCCCCATCACCTGCTGGGCCAGGAAGCGGAGCGGCTGCCTGTATTTCACCCCGGCCAGGACGGCCGACGAGCTGAAGACCATGACGATCCCGATGACAAGGAGAAGGAGCGTCACGACGAGCAGGGGCTTGTCGAAGTTAAAGCGCCGATAGCTCTCCATGATCCCTGCCTTATCTCTCT
>JALHVH010000091.1 GCA_022867105.1 Candidatus Aminicenantota bacterium | reverse complement strand
CCTGCTGGGCAACGACGCCCGTCGCCAGCAAGAGAATCGTTGCGCTCATCCAAACGATCAATGCTTTTTTCATGTTCTTTCTCCTTTTCCTTTATTCACCTTGGCGGGCCGCACGTTACTTACTCTTCGTTAACTGGCTGAAGTCGGCCTTGACCAGCTTGCGCGGTGTGGGAAATACCCGCTCCGGGCGCTGTATCAATCGTGATGATCACGCGCGAATAATATCGCTAAAGATCCGGTTAGGTCAAGCCGGGTCAAAATGCGATGGCTTTTTGGCGAAAACCCTGATATACATACCTTCGGCAACTATCTGCCGGCAGGGAAAAGAAAGCTCTGCATAATCTATGATCTGCCGGAGAAAAATAACTAAATCGGAAAGGAGGAAGAAATGGAATTCAAGCGGAAGCAAATGCTCATGCGGCAAAAGGCATATTTCGAACATGAACTGCAAGATCGGCTGTTTTTCTTGTCTGGGAAGGGGATCAAATCTCCCAAGGCCGACAAAGATACTCTCGTTAGAAAATTGCAGGCAAAGATCAGGGGCGTGAATAAAAGGCTGAGGCTGATTGCCGACAACGAAAAGAGAACGGAAGAAATGGCGAAGATAAAGGCGGAAAGGGCGGCAGCCCCCCAGAAAGAACAAGAAGGCGGTAAAGGCGAGAAGCCTAAGAAAGCCCCCGAAGAGGGCAAGGAAAAAAAGATAAAAGCGGAAAAGAAAGCAGCCCCTCCGAAAGCACCGGAACGCGGCAAAAGCCAGAAAACGACGGAATCCCCCGAAGAAGGCAAGGCAACAATGAAAAAGAAAGGTGAAGAAACGAGGGAGGAACCGGCAGGCCAAGTGAAGGCAGATAAGTAATCAAAAAAATACTAGAGAAGTAAACCAAATCACTGGCACTGCAGATAGAAACAGATGAGTTTCCAAGATTAAGACCTACCCAAGGCCAGAGCAACTGTACTGATCGATAAAATATGCCCTCTCTCACCGGTTGAGAGTTGGACTCGATTTTACGTTATACAAAACAAGAACGATTTGAAAGTCGTCACGACCAAACCGGAGCTTACCAGGAATGCGGACCGACGATCACGCCGCCCGAAAAACCCGCTTCCTATGCCAGCTTATCGCTTCCTCATGTGGGCGGCATATTTCGTGTGCGCGGGGGATCAACAATTCCCCAGATCTGCTGCGACAGCCGCATCGTGCAATGAAATCCCAATTCGGGCGGACGGATCCGGGCCGCCTCGTAACAGGCCTCCAACACGGAGCTGTCGAACGAGGCGTTGTGGACCACCAGGAACTCGGCTTCGTTAAGTCTGTCGACATCTTATGCCAGTTTCTCTCAGCCTTCACAGCCGCTTCCGCGGTCCTATTGAGGACCGCAAAAAAGCTATAAAACCGCTAAGGGAGCCCGGGAGCACCTGAAATCCCCGTGAAGTTTGAATTCGTATTGGCAGGCAATCACGACTCGAGCAAGCTCTTTCTCGCTAAGTTGAGAGTTCCTTCTCTGTCCAAACGTCTATCATATTGCAAGAAGATGCGGAGGCAGAGCTTCTGATCGCTGAAAAAGATGAAAAACGCCTGCTGAAGATTCTCGAATCCGACGAGTTCATCCCGGCCGAAAGCGCCAAAAAAACCTCGGCTTATGAATATCTCTTACAGCAAGAGCAGCCTTATTGAATCGAAGCCCTTGACATGTCAATACGATGCGATTAGAATACATATGAAGCTTTATAAAGGAATTCGCATCATGAGCAAAACGATTACTCTGCGCATCTCGGAAGACAACTACAGCCTCCTCAAAGCGTACGCGAAATCGGATAACCGGAAACTGTCCAACGCCGTGGAGACATTAGCCATGAGGCGCCTCGAAGAGGAGCTGTTCGTCGACCAGCACGAGATGGACGGGATCCTCGCCGACCAGGACCTCCTCGGACGTCTCAAAACCGGGCATCTCCAGGCCAAGAAGGGCCGG
>JALHVH010000090.1 GCA_022867105.1 Candidatus Aminicenantota bacterium | reverse complement strand
TCTCGCGTGAAGCTCAAGGCCATGCTGAACACCTTAGACTGGTACACCTTGACCAGCTCCGAAAAGGCCTCTTCGCTGCCTTCCTGAGCCAGTTCGGCCAGCTTTCGGTCTTCCATTCAGGGTCACTCGTCTTTGCCTCCGGACACACTTTAGACGGAGGCGCGTTCAAAATCTTCCCTCCGGGAGGGATATTATCTATAAAGAACTCTATCGGCGGCCGTTCCGGGTCTGGGCCACGAGCTCCCATTCCCCGTCGACCGACACCTGTTGGGCCATAAGGCTCAAAAGCAAGGCAAGGACAACCACGTATCTCTCCTTGTAACTAAAGTATTATACCCCATTTAAGGGGCGTTTTTTAGGCGCTTGAATGGCTCGCGTAGGCCGGGGGCTCGGGGGCTTAAGCGGGACGCTCGAAGCGGACCCCTCCCATAAAATTCTTGCGGGGGATTCGGATTGAAGAAGGCGCGATATCCCGAGTGCATCGTGCCTCTTCACTGAAACCGTTTTGACCGGAGCATAGACCGAAATAAAATTCCACGCAACTTTTTTAGTGCCCGCTACGTCTTTAGAAGTGAACGATCAAGCGAATAGCTAGAAGATAGTAAAATAGATAGGAGATCAACCATGAAAATGAAAACCAGGATCGCCATCCTCGCGGCGGCCGTGCTTCTGACGCTCGCCGGCTTCAATATGATCGTAACGTCCTCGACGCTGGACCTCATCCGGGCCGGAAGGCTTGGGGGTTACGATGTGATCGTCACGGCCAGTGCTCCGGGGAGGCCCGCTCATCATCCGATGAGCTAACCTTTTTTTCGCAGGAGTGCCGTTGCCCAACAGGCGATGGCCTCGCCCCGGCCGATCGCGCCGACGCCTTCGTTGGTCTTGCCTTTGATGCCCAAGCGGTCGGGAGCGACTCCCAGGAGAGGACAGAGCACGCGTTTCATCGCCGGAACGTGGGGCGCGACAGCAGGCTTCTCGGTTACGATCACGGAATCCACGTGGATGACCTCGAGCCCGGCCTTTTTGAGGCGCTCCATCACGGACGCGAGCAGCGCCGTGCTCCGGGCGTCCTTATAGGCGGGGTCCGTGTCCGGGAAGAGCCGGCCGATATCGCCCTCGCCCGCCGCGCCGAGCAGGGCATCCATGACGGCATGGATGAGGCAGTCGGCGTCGGAGTGCCCGGCGAGCCCGAGCGGGAAGGGGATCTCGACACCGCCGAGCCGCAGGCCACGGCCCGGGCCGAACCGGTGGAGGTCATAGCCGAGTCCGATCCTAATGTCCAAGCAGGGCCTCCGCGATCCTGAGGTCCAGGGGCGTCGTGACCTTGATGTTCCGGGGGTCGCCGTCCACGACGTTCACTCGGCCTCCGGTCCTCTCGACCAGCATGGCCTCGTCGGTCCCGTAAAAGCCGTCCCGGGCCGCCGCTTCGAGGGCCTTTTTCAGGACGCCGTAGCGGAACCCCTGGGGCGTTTGGACCCGGAAGAGCCTGGACCGGTCGTGGGTGAGGGCGACGCTCCCGTCCCGCACCTCTTTCACGGTGTCCTCCAGGGCCAGGACCGGGACGGCCGCCCCGGACCGGGACGCCTCCAGGATGACGCGGTTGATGAGTTCTCCGTCCACGAGCGGCCTGGCCCCGTCGTGGACGAGGACGACGTCCTCGTCGCACGCCCGGAGCTCGCAGAAGCCGTTCCGGACGGAATCCTGCCGCCGCGCTTCCCCCTTGACCACGGATGCGATCTTCCGGTAATTCCCCCTGAGCGACCCCTTTTGTTCGGGGTCCGGAAGGACCAGGATGATCTCGTCCACGGCGCCGTTCCTCTCGAATGTCTCCAGGCACCGGTCGAGAAGGGTTTCCCCTTTCAGGAGCGCGAATTGTTTGGCCGCGCCGAAACGCCGTCCCTCGCCGGCCGCGACGATAAGGACGGATACTTTGCTCATCGGGATTCTTCGTTGAACCTGCCGAAGATCATTTTGCCGACCGTGGTTTGGAGGACCGAGGTCACCGTGATATCGATGGTCTGCCCGATCATGCGCCGGGAGTTGTCCACGACGACCATGGTGCCGTCGTCGAGGTAGGCGACGCCCTGGTCCCTTTCCTTCCCTTCCTTCAGGATGAAGACCTTCATGACCTCGCCGGGAAGGACGACCGGCTTCAAGGCGTTGGCCAGCTCGTTGATATTAAGGACGGAGATGCCCTGGAGCTGGGCGACCTTGTTGAGGTTGAAGTCGTTGGTGATGATCTTGGCGTTGAGGTTCTTGGCGCACTCGATGAGCTTGGAATCGACGTCCCCGACCTCCGGAAAATCCAGCTCGGAGATGACGACGGAGACCCGGGAGGACTTCTGGAGGTGGTCCAGGACCTCGAGGCCTCGCCGTCCTCTTTGGCGCTTCATGCCGTCCGGCGAATCGGCGACGAGCTGGAGCTCCTTGAGGATGAACCGGGGCACGACAAGCGTCCCGTCGATGAAGCCCGTGTCGCAGATGTCCACGATCCGGCCGTCGATGATGACGCTCGTGTCCAGGATCTTGGTGCTGCGGCTGACGTTCTCCTCCTTGAAAAATCGGAGGAGGTGGGCGGGGTCCAGCCATTCGGACTTCCGGGTGCCGACGAGAAAGCCGATGTAGGGCATGATGACCAGGAAGAAGATACGGATGAAGGAGGCCGTGACATGGCTGTGGACGACTGTCTGGTAGATGCTCCCCAGCATCCAGCCGATGATGATCCCCAGCATTGTGCCGATCGAGGCGCTCCACATGACCTTGAACGGGGCCCTTCGGACCTTGGTCTCAAGGATCACGAACAAGCCCCCCAGGACAAAGGCCACTGCCGCACCAAGCTCCCGGCCCAGGGTGAAGGGAGGGTAGAAATATCCCCCGACAGTGAGCAAGCCGATGATGAAGACGCGAAAAATGAAGAGGCCCATCCGCATGATCCTTTTATGAATTCAGGCGGAATGATTAGAACACATATTGGAGCGCCTGTCTAACGTTTTGCGCGCCCTTGCCGCACTATAGAACCGGGAGGCGGACTTCGTCAAGCACGAAAAACGGGGACGGGGAAAAACGGGAGTTGAAGTGGGCGCAGGCCGGGATCAGGGCTTGACGGCGACCAGGCAGGACCGGTATTCACGCAGAAAGTCCTTGACGATATCTTCCTTGGAGAGGTCCGCGATCTCGCCGGAGCGGGCCCCCGTCTTAAAGGCGCCCTCGGACCTGAGCCCGCCGCCCGACGGGACCTGGTAAAAAGACTCGGGATGGGGGCGCATTCCGCGGACCACGATCCGATAGTTCAACTCGAGCCGCCCCCGGAAACGGACGTCGAGGGAGGCGTGATCGTCTCCGACGTCGATCGCGACCTCGCGGCCGTACCGCCCGAGCTCCTTCCTGAGCTCCTTGAAGGCCGGCTTGACCAGGGAGGCGTAGAATTTCCGGACCTCGTCCCGGGCCCCGGCGTCGACGTCCCCGGCCGTCCCGCCGGAGCTCCGCTCCTCGAAGAATCTCCTCAGGTCGTCCTTCCAATCGGTCACTGCGCCGCCTCGTCCTCCTCAGCTTACTCCAGGGAGCGGTCCGATATCAATCCCCCGGAAGCGCAACGATAGGAGATTCCTTAGAACACATATTGGAGCGCCTGTCTAACGTTTTGCGCGCCCAGGCAGTTCAGGGAAGGCAGGTCTTTCGGGTCGATCTGGGCAAGGTTCCCGGCCGGGAGGAGGACGGTCTCGAAGCCGAGGGAATGGGCCTCCTTGATCCGGGCCAAAGGCTGTCCCACGGAGCGGACCTCCCCGCTGAGACCGATCTCGCCAAAGACGGCCATCCCCTTGGGAATGGCCTTGTTCTTGAGGGAAGACACGACGGCCAGGACGACCCCCAGGTCGGCCGCGGGCTCCTCGATGGACATCCCGCCGGCGACGTTGATGTAGATGTCCTCCCCGGCGAAGCTGTATCCGGCCTTTTTTTCGACGAGGGCCAGGAGCATGGCGGCCCGGTAGTGGTCCAGGCCGATGGTCATCCTTCTGGGGTTTCCGGTGAAGAGTGTCGACGAAACGAGGGCCTGGACCTCGGCGAGGAGCGGCCTCGCTCCTTTGATCGCACAGATCACGGCGCTCCCCGGCTCATCCTTGGGCCGCTCCTTGAGGAAAAAGGCGGACGGGTTGGAGACGGCCTGGAGCCCGTTTCCGGCCATCTCGAAGATGGCCAACTCCGAGACCGGGCCGAACCGGTTCTTCAGGGCCCTGAGGATCCGGTGGGTGTGGTCGCGCTCCCCCTCGAAGAGAAGGACGACGTCGACCATATGCTCAAGGGATTTGGGGCCGGCCAGGGACCCTTCCTTCGTGATGTGGCCGATGAGGAAGGACGGGACCTGGCTCCTCTTGGCGAAACGGAAGATCTGGTTGGCGACCTCGCGGACCTGGCTGATCGTGCCCGGGCTCGAGGTCAGTTTGGACGAGAAGATCGTCTGGACGGAGTCCACGACGAGGGCCTTGGGTTTGAGCCGTTCGGCCTGGGCGAGGATCCGTTCCAGGTTGGTCTCGGCCAGGAGGTAGAGTTTGCCGTCCCTGACCCCGAGCCTGTCGCCCCGGATCTTGATCTGCTCAAGGGACTCTTCGCCCGAAACATAGAGAACGGACTCGTCCTGGAGGGCGATGTCGCGGGAGACCTGGAGGAGGAGGGTGGACTTGCCGATGCCGGGTTCGCCCCCGATAAGGACGACGGAGCCGAGGACCACACCCCCTCCGAGGACCTTGTTGAACTCTTCGATCCCGATCTGGATCCTCGGCTTCGGGAACTCCTTGATCTCCTTGTAAAGGACGGGCTCGGACGCCGGGAAGGAGGCTTCGGAGGCGGTAAACTCCTCCTCCAGCTCCTCGACCAGGGTGTTCCACTCACCGCACTGGCCGCATCGTCCCATCCACTTGGGGAAACGGGAACCGCAGCTCTGGCAGATGAAGACCGTTTTATCCTTCATCGGAGGCCCACCCCCAGCCCGAAGAAGACCTCCCGCTTGGAAGCGAGCGTGAAGTCGTCGACCCCCAGAACGAAGAAAAAATTCTTCCAGGGATAGTATCTTCCATAAGCCCGGAACTGGGGCCGGGGAGAGCGGTTGAGATCGAAAGCCTCGACGCCCACAGCCAGCTTGTCCTTGAGGGCGAAGTAATCCAGCCCCGCCCCGAACTCGGATTCGATGATGCCGGCCCGGGGGACCAGGCCGCCCCAGCGAAGGCCTCCTTGGAGCGAATAGACGAACCGGTCGCCCCAGGGATCATGGGCGATCTGGG
>JALHVH010000089.1 GCA_022867105.1 Candidatus Aminicenantota bacterium | reverse complement strand
TTCCAAGGCTAAATTTCTAAGGAGTATTACGACCATGGTTAAAAAATATGTCTATTTTTTCGGCGCCGGCCGCGCGGAAGGCAATAAAGACATGAAGGGCATCCTCGGAGGCAAGGGCGCCAACCTGGCCGAGATGGCCGGTCTCGGGCTCCCCGTTCCTCCCGGATTCACCATTTCCACCGAAGTCTGCGATCTCTTCTATAAAAGCCGAAAGAGGATTCCCGAGGGCGTCCGGAAGGAGGTCGAGAAGAACCTGGCCAAATTGGAAAAGGCCCTCGGGCAGAAGCTCGGCGATACCGAAAATCCCCTTCTCGTCTCGGTCCGCTCCGGCGCCCGGGCTTCGATGCCGGGCATGATGGACACGATCCTCAACCTCGGCCTGAACGAAAAGACGGCCGCCGCCCTCGTCGCAAAGACGGGGAACCCCCGGTTCGTCTACGATTCTTACCGCCGCTTCGTCCAGATGTACGGCGACGTTGTCCTCGGCCTCAAGCCGATCAACAAGGACGATATCGACCCGTTCGAGGCCATCATCGAAGAAAAGAAACGCGGGCGCGGGATCGACCAGGACACCGACCTCACGGCCGACGATCTTCAGGACCTCGTGGCCCGCTTCAAGGCCGCCATCAAGAAGGAAACCGGATACGAATTCCCCGAAGATCCCATGAAGCAGCTCTGGGGGGCCGTGGGGTCCGTTTTCGGCTCCTGGATGAACGACCGGGCCATCGCCTACCGCAAGATGTATGACATCCCCGAATCCTGGGGCACGGCCGTCAACGTCCAGACCATGGTCTTCGGCAACATGGGCGATGATTCCGGCACCGGTGTCGCCTTCACCCGCGACGCGGCCACCGGCGAAAACACCTTCTACGGCGAATACCTGATGAACGCCCAGGGCGAGGACGTCGTGGCCGGCACCCGGACGCCGCTCCAGATCGCGGAACTGAAGAAAGACGACGCGAAGTCCTACGCCGAGCTGGAGAAGATCCGTCACATCCTCGAGACGCACTACACGGACATGATGGACATCGAGTTCACCATCCAGCAGGGCAAGCTGTTCATGCTCCAGTGCCGGGTCGGGAAGCGCACCGCCTTCGCCGCCATCAAGATCGCTGTGGACATGGTGGACGAGAAGCTCATCAGTGAAAAGGAGGCGCTCGCCAGGATCGAGCCCGACCAGCTCAACCAGCTCCTCCGGCCGATCTTTGACCACGCCGAGAAGGACGCGGCGATCAAGGGCGGCCGGCTGCTCGCCAAGGGCTTGAACGCCGGCCCCGGCGCCGCCACGGGCCGCATCGTCTTCAACTCGGTCGACGCCGAAGCCTGGGCGAAGAGGGGCGAAAAGGTCATCCTGACCCGCATCGAGACCTCGCCCGAGGACATCAAGGGCATGAACGCGGCCGAAGGCATCCTGACGGCCCGGGGAGGAATGACCTCCCACGCGGCCCTGGTCGCCCGGCAGATGGGCAAGGTCTGCGTCGCCGGCTGCGGCGAGCTCGTCATGGATTACGGCAAGCATGTGATGACCGTCAAAGGCCGGACGCTCCGGGAAGGCGACTGGATCTCCATCGACGGGACGACCGGTCAGGTCATCGAGGGCAAGCTCAATACGAAGCCGTCGGAAGTCCTCCAGGTCCTGATCGGGAAGACCCTCGACCCCGCGAAGGCCCCCGTCTACAAGACCTTCGCCAAGGTCATGAAATGGGCGGACAAGTACCGGACCCTCAAGATCCGGACGAACGCCGACCAGCCCGACCAGTCGGCCAACGCCTTGGCCTTTGGGGCGGAGGGCATCGGCCTCTGCCGGACCGAGCACATGTTCTTCGGCGAGGGCAAGATCGGCCCGATGCGGGAGATGATCCTGGCCGACACGCTCGACCAAAGGAGGGCGGCGCTGGCCAAGCTGCTCCCGCTCCAGCGAAAGGACTTCCAGGGCATTTTCGAGGTCATGGCCGGCCGGCCGGTGACCATCCGGACGATCGACCCGCCTCTCCACGAGTTCCTTCCGCACGAGGAAAAGGAACAGCGCCAGGTCGCGGCCGAGATGGGT
>JALHVH010000088.1 GCA_022867105.1 Candidatus Aminicenantota bacterium | reverse complement strand
GAGACGGTCGGCGGCAGGATCCTCATCTTCCCGGACCATAAGGCGCCGAACGTCTACTATTATGTCCCGGCCGGACTTGCCCTGGTCCGGTCATTCGACAAGCCCCAATTCTTCTTCTATAAATACGTCTACATCAAAGCGGACGCGCCCGAAGGTCCCCAGACGATCGCCGGCGGTGTGCTCGCCCTCGCCGTCGAGTTCGCGGACGAGACGGAAACACTCCGGAAGGCGAAGGGGGCGGGCTTCGAGTACCGGCCCGTCCCGATCGACAAGTTGACCTGTGTCCTGAGCTACAGCCGCCTGGAGCCGGGGGATCCCGAGGAGAAGAAAGAGGAACTGGCCAAAAAAGAGCTCCTCTGGACGAGAAAGAGCTTCACCCTGCCGCTCGGCCGCGACTCGGCCAGCTACCTGTGGAAGATCTTCGAGGACGGGAAGGCGACGGGCCTTTCCGTCGAATGCGAGTTCACCTTCGGTGGCTACGAGATCGACGACGAAGGCAAGCTCAAGGACGGAGAGCGGGACCACCGGCTGTCCTTCGCCGTGCCTGTCTCCATGGCCGCCGACCCGGGCCTTTTCAAGCTCGTCAACCTGGCCGACAAGGTCTCCTTCAATTACCGGCGGATGAGCGTCCTCTGTTTCGACTTCGTCAACGGGACGAACGGAGATGTTGCGAAAATTGCCGCCGAGGTCGAGATCCTGACGGCCAAAAAGCAGCGTGATTTCAGGACAGTCGCGTTCATGGCCGGGTCCGAGCCGCAAGTGGACCTCGAGTTCGACATCCCCGAGGCCAAAGGCGGAACGTACAAGTATCGCTTGACCAGGGTCTTCGCCGACGGCCGTTCGGAGAAAGGCTCATGGAAGGAGGGCGGGGAGACGTTCCTCGACCTCTCCACCTACGACATCGCCGTCAAGGACGGAAAGGTATCGATCCCCTGAAAGGGAGGGCGCCATGAGAGGGAAAAAAGCGTTGATCGCGGTCGGCATCATGCTGTCGGCGGCGCTGTTCGCGGCCGCCGAGGTGGCCCTGGACGAGGTCGTCCAGGCCGGCCGCTTCGTGCTCTACCGGGACCACGCCGACCCGCACAAGTACTACTACGTCCCGGATGAGCCGCGCCTGGCAATGAAGCGGGACGGGACGCCGGAGTTCGCCTTCATCAAGTACACCAAGACCGACGGCGCGACCAAGGGCGGGATCATCCACTTTCTCGTGACCTGGGGCATGACCGAGGGCGAGCTGAGCTCGGCCGAGTCGGCCCTCCGCCTGAAGGACCCGGAGGCCAAGATCGCCGGTCCTGTGCCGTTCAAGGAAGGGACGTTCAAGGTCGTCTCGGCGACGGCGGGCGAGGGCGGTCTCTTCAGCCGCAGGATCGCCGGCGAGGGCAAGGCGCCCATCATGCCCGGCCAGAAGGCGGCCGTCTCGATCGCCCTGACCGAGGAGGGAGCGTCCCTCCTTTGGGAGTCGTTCAAGAACCCGACCTCGGACATCTCGGTCATGTTCGACCTGAAATTCACGGGCGTTTCGCCGGCTTTCCAGGCCAAGCTCAAGGT
>JALHVH010000087.1 GCA_022867105.1 Candidatus Aminicenantota bacterium | reverse complement strand
GAAAGTGATCTTCGTCGGGTCCTGCATTTCGAGGATCTGGGAGCGCATGAACCGCTTCGGGAAAAATTTTATCGATTACGTCCTGATCTACCACGATATCACGAACATGCTCAAAGCCAAGGGCATCGTGCGGGAAGACCAGGAGCCTTCGGAATTCGACGGGCCGGGGAGCGACCTCGGACGGATCCTGAGCATTTCCGGAGGGATGAGCAAATGCGTGGGATTCGAGCAGGACCTTCTCAATCTCGACTACGTGGTCGAGGCGGGCGCCGACGAGGCCATGCGGGCGGTCAAGCAGCTTCAGGAAGGAAAGATCCGCTCGAATTTCCTGGACCTCCTGTTCTGCAAGGGCTGTATCAACGGGCCCATCACGGACAAAAAGATCTCGGGTCCGAGCCGGAAGCAGATCGTCGTGGATTATATAAAGGCCCAGGATAGGAAAAGTCCCCCGGACGGGAAGGACGGCTTGGACAAGCCGTCCCCCCTGAATTTGAAAAGAAGCTTCGCAGCCCGGGACGTGTCCCTGCCCGATCCCAAGGAGGCGGAGATCCAGGCGATCCTGACCCAGCTGGGGAAAACATACCCCGATCGGAATCAGGATTGCGGGGCCTGCGGGTACAGCTCCTGCCGGGAAAAGGCCAAGGCCGTGGTTCAGGGGCTGGCCGAAATGGAGATGTGTCCCCACTACCTGCTCGAGCGGCTCCAGGGTTTGTATTCGAGCCTGGAGAAGTCCCATCTTCAGCTGAAGATCTCGCACGAGGACCTGGAGCGGGCGCAACGGCAACTGATCCAGACCGAGAAAATGGCCTCCCTGGGTCAATTGGCCGCCGGTGTGGCCCACGAGCTCAACAACCCAATCGGGACGATCATGATGTTCAGCCGGATCCTGCAGAAAGAGCTGAGCGACCACGAGGGCTGGAAGAACGACATCACCCTCGTCGTCCAGGAAGCGGACCGGGCGGCCAAGATCGTCAAGGACCTCCTAAGTTTCGCCAAGGAAACCAAGGTCAAGCCGGGGCTCGTGAACATCAACGACGTGATCAAAGATGCCCTTTCGCTCCTGGTCAAACAGTCGCTCTTCCACAATATCGACGTCCGGACGAAACTGGACCAGGCGCTGCCGCCGACGTTCGCCGATCCCGACCTGATCAAACAGGTCCTCTTCAATATCGTCCTGAACGGGGCCCAGGCCATGGACGGAAAAGGGATCCTGACCATCGAGAGCCAAAAGGCCGAGGAGGGCCGAAAGATCGAGATCCGCATCCAGGACACGGGCAAGGGCATCCCCGAAGAGCATCTCCCCAAGCTCTTCGACCCGTTCTTCACCACCAAGGAGAAAGGCACCGGGCTGGGATTGTCCCTGGTCTACAGCATCGTGGCCAAGCACAAGGGAACGGTGTCCGTGGAAAGCCGATTAGGGCAGGGCGCGACCTTTATCATCACCCTGCCCGTCCTGGGTCAGAAGCAATGGCTGAATAGCGAGCAGCCCCTCCCCGACCTGAAAAACGCCCCGGAAGGAAAAGACCATGAGCTCCAAGGGAAAAATCTTATTGGTTGACGACGATCCGGATTTTCTGGACCTGCATACGGCCGTGCTGAAGAACCACGGCTATGAGGTCTTCACGGCGACCAGCGGCCGGGAAGGACTGGAGCGCGTCCGGACGGAGATGCCCGACGCGATCATCCTGGACCTGATGATGGAGAAGCACGACACCGGATTTTTGTTCAGCCAAAAGATCAAGACGGACCCGCTGTTCAAGGAGATCCCCATCCTCATGGTGACGTCCGTCGCCGAGGCGACCGGCTACCGGTTCTCACTGCAGGACGACGGGTACTGGATGAAAACCGACGACTTTCTGGACAAGCCCGTCAAGCCGGAGGTGCTCCTGGAACGCCTGGATAGCCTGCTCAAGAAAAGGAGGGACGCCCGGTGAACTCCCCTGCCAAGATCCTTGTCGTCGACGACGAGATGGGAATCCGAGAAGGCTGCAAACGCGCCCTGGTCACGGAAGGCTACGCCATCGATCTGGCCGAAGACGGGACGGTCGGGCTTCATAAGATCCTGACCAACGCCTACGACCTCATCCT
>JALHVH010000086.1 GCA_022867105.1 Candidatus Aminicenantota bacterium | reverse complement strand
CCCCTGGATCGAATCCTGGGCGAGCCGGATGCCCTCCTCGAACGTCTCCCCCTGGTTGATCAGCGTGGAGACGACCTCCGTGGGGTTGATCGTGCCGCCGCTCATCTCAGAGAAGTGAAGGCGCCGGCTCCGGAACGCCTCCGCGGCCAGGGCCTCGGCGTTCTTGACCGCCCCGACGGTCACGATGGCGTAATTGCCGAGGTGCGACCGGATGAGGAGCGGCTGGTCGTCGGTGTCGCTGATGACCCCGATGCCGAGCCGCGAGCGAAGCCCGGCGATGTCGTCATCGAACTTCGACCGGAACTGGGAGTTCTCGATGTTGTGGATGACCCTGGCGAACCCCTCGGGCCGGCTAACCGCTAAGCCTCCCCTCTTTGTCCCGAGGTGCGAGTGGTAATCCGTGCCGTAATAGAGCTCGGCGATGCAGTCTCCTTGCGACGCGATCCCGAAAAAGCCTCCCATGCCGTCCTCCTTCCCTATCCCATCAGCGCTTGTCGCTTAGGAACTTATCCATCTTCGACTCCAGGCCCGCGATTTTCTGAAGGAGCTCGTCATCAGCGACACGGCCCTTCAGGTCCGCCAGTTCCTTCTTAAGCCTTTCGACCGTGTTGGCGACATCCTGAATATCCGCGGTGATGTCCATTCCGCTCACAGCAAACATGCGATTAGACTGCCCGTAGCGTGACAGGGCGGAATCATACGCATCCTCGATCCTCCGGAAATCGCTTTCATCCGGCGATATGGGCTTGTTGAAGAAATGGTTGTAGCTAAGATAACCGATGGCGATGATGACGGCCAGCCCGAGGATCTTTTTCACCTGGGTTCTTCTGTCATGAGGGCCGATTTAATCAGAATCCCGGTGCCGAGTCAATAAAGATCAACGTCCGGAGGCCAGGGCGATCAGGGCCCGCAAAAGCCGGAACCCTTCCAAGTAATCACCGTTGGAGAAGACGGCCGTCCTCGCGTCGGCCCGCGTGACCCCGGGAACGAGCCAGGCGACCTCCGCTTGACCGCTGGTGTGGAATTCCAGCTCAAACCGGCAGGGCGGTTGGACCACGAAAGGTTTCACCGAAGCACACTTGAGCAGGGCTTCCTTCGCGCCTTCCTTAAGAAGCCGGCACGCGTCATCCCTAGGCAACATTTTGGCCGCATATCTCCCGACGGCGTCCTTGACCGCGACACCGACCGTTCCCGCCCCCAGCACGGACTTGGCCTGACCGCACAAGGCCGTGTCGCCGCTGACCATGATCACGGGAACGTTGAAATAGCCCGCGATGGCCCCGTTGAGGCCCAGCTCGGGCATTTCCCGGCCGTTGACCCGTATCGAATAAACGACGGAACTGGAAATCGTATGGTCCAGGATGGCCGCTTCGGTCCCGGCCTTAGCGTGGTAGCCGATGAAGAGGCAGGCCTGGAAGGTGCCGTCGATCCCCTGCATCATGGACAAAGTCTTCGGCGAGCCGGAGATGAGGAAAGCCCTTGGATCGAGACCGTCGGCGATCAGGTTGCGCATGCCGCCGTGCGAGTCGTTGACGACGACCTCGGTAGCGCCGCCCTCGAAAAGGCCCACGATGACGGCATTGACATCGTCGGTCATCCATTTCCGGGCCGGCCCGTACTCGGGGGATTCGGGCGAGGTCTGATCGCTATGGACGATCCCCCAGACGCCCTCCATGTCCGCAGAAATATACACCTTGAGCTTGGGTTTCGGCTGTTGCGCCGCGCAGAGTCCGGCCAGGATCACGAGTGACGCCAGTAACATTACGTTCTTTTTCACGATTCCTCCTTGGTTGCTCTCGAAATCCTTATATCACCCGGAGGCCGGACATTCAAGGACGTGTACTCGTCCGTAACATTAGTGACACCGAGGCTATCTGGTTTTTCTGCTATTGTGACCGCTTAACCAACGAGATGTTTTGGGGAACCCTGGTCAACACATGATGGCAGAAATAACACGGATTCGTCGTCGCTCCTGGAAAAACGACGCCTTGTCTTTCAAGGCGCGCGCGGACTCGGGACAATCCGGTCTCGAAGACCGCGGACACGAACGGGTTCCGGGAGGCGTTCTCGAGCATCTTCGCGGCCGTATCCTTGTGGATGTCGCCGATGGTCAATCGTTCGGAGTCCGTGGCATAGCCGCAGCAGGGCTTGACGTCGCCGTTGGGCAGGACATAGAAAACGTGGCCCGGTCCCCGACAGAAGTCCTCCTTGAACCACTCTTTGCCCCACGGGTCGAGGAGGGGTTCCGCCTTGCCGACCGGGGCTAGATCGATCGTCGTTACGGGCACGAACAGGGAATCATTTTTGATGACCCGATGCCCGCCGACGGCGACGAGCTTCGCCTTCAAAGTCTTGGCCAAGGCCTTCAGGACCGCATCCGTTTCCTTATCCCGCACCCCTCTGACCGCGATGACACGGGCGATATCCGGCCGGTTCCATATGTCAGAAGCCGTTGCGATGAACAAGGCTGGCTTCGCCGGGTCCTTTCCATGGAACGCGTCCACGCTGACGCCGAAGGACCCGTCGTAACCCCGGT
>JALHVH010000085.1 GCA_022867105.1 Candidatus Aminicenantota bacterium | reverse complement strand
CGCAGGCTGAAACCTGCGGTTACTTGCCCGGCTTGGGGTGCTTGACGAGTTCCCAGGTTGCGGCGAAATCAAACGTCTTATTGTGGGCGTTGGCGTGGCAGTTCAGGCACCGGGCTTTGATGTCGTCCGCCGAAGTGAAAGCGATGAGGCCGTTTTTCACGGACTCATCATGGTTCATCATGATGTTGAGTTTCTTGTAGTTACTGCCGGGCCCGTGGCAGACCTCGCAGGTGACACCCTCCGCCGCGAGCTGCGGAGCCTTTTCGGCTTGGGGAGCGTGGCACTTGAGGCACACGGGGGACTGCTCCGGAGCGCCCGTGACGCCGGCCTCCGTCGCGATCGTCATGGCCGCTTCGGTCCTGAGGTTGTTAAAGGCCTGGGCATGCTTGCTCGACTCCCAGATGGGATATTGCCGCCCCTGGCTGTTGGTCCGGTGGCAGTCCTTGCATTTCCCAGCCCCGACATAGGTCGGGAGGTCGGCGGCAAGGAGAAAGGCCAGGCCTGCCGTGGCGGCGATGAAGGCGACGAGAGCTTGCTTACTGTGCGTATTCATCCGTTCAGCTTCCTTCCTTCTTCGTATTCTTATTCTTACGCGTAACTGTGCAATCCGGTCAGAAGATAATTGACCCCGAAATAAGTGAAGAGCGCTGCCAAAAAGCCGAGGACGGCGATGAGGGCCGCCCGCCGCCCCTTCCAGCCTAGGACGATCCGGGTGTGGAGGTAGAGGGCGAAGACGAGCCAGGTGATGAGCGACCAGACCTCCTTCGGGTCCCAGCTCCAGGTGGCGCCCCAGGCCTTGTAGGCCCAGATCATCCCGAAGACGAGCCCTCCCAGCGTGAAGAGGGGAAAGCCTATGGCGATCGCCCGGTAGCTCATGGCGTCGTAGCGCTCGGCGGCCCGCGCTGCTTCCTCGCCCTTCGGCTTGCGGCCTCTGGCATCCGCGCGGAGGAAGAGGAGGCTCGAGACGAAGGCGACGGCGAAGAAGGCCTCGCCGAGAAGCGTCACCGAGACGTGGAGCCACAGCCAGTAGCTCTGGAGGGCGGGGACGAGGGGCGTCGCTTCCTTGGGCATCAGGGGTGAGGAGGCGATGGCCATCAGGGCGACGACGATGAGCATGACGTAGGGTCCCGTCTTCCGGATCTTGAACTTGCCTTCCATAAGGACGTAGGCAAGGGCGGAGGCCCAGGCCAGGAAGGAAATCGACTCGTACATGTTCGTGAACGGGGCATGGCCGCTTTTAATAGTCCGGGCGGCGAGGGCCAGGGAGTGGACGGCGAGACCCGCGACGGCCAGGACGTAGCCCGCTCTAGCCCACTTCTCCTTGCGGAAAAGCTGCGATCCGAAATAGGCCAGCGCGGACAGGACGTAAGCCAGGAAGGCCAGGAGGAAAAACGTCGGTTCGTTCATGAGGTTCTCCTGAGGACGGCCATGATCGAGGCGAACTCTTCCTCGAAGCGGTCGTGGCCCTTGGAAGCCAGCCCGCCGGCCGAGACGGCGACGGACGGACCCTCGCAAGCTTCGAGGACGAGCTTGATCTCGCGCGGCGGCCAGTAGAAGCTGAAAAAAAGGCCCAGCATCAGGAGGACGCAGCCCGTCCAGATGACAGGCACGCCCGGGTCCGAGGCGGCCTGGAGGACGGAGAACTGTGGGGCCTTGTAAGAGGCGAGCTCAAAAGCGAGGTCCATCTCGCCGGAGTCGCGGAAGTGGGTGAACTCCGGGTACTTGGCGAAGATCCAGCCGGAGAAGACGCGCGCGTCCTTTTGGTATCCTTCGACGAGGACGGCGGGGTTGTTGGGCTCCCAGGTGCGGGTCGCCGGCTCGTTGTCCACGCCGACCACGAAGTCGGGGAGGAAGCGGACGGCGGTGATCTCCGTCCCGTCGTCCAGGACGGCCTTCCCGCCGGGTTTGAGGCTGATAGTCTTGAGGAAGGCGGGATCGCTTTTTTTCTTGACCCGAAGCTCGAGGGCCGGGTTCTCCCAGTCCCAGCCATAACTGCTCTGGTAGAACACGACGCCCTTATAGCTTAGGGGATGGTTGACGGCGATGGTCCGCGTGAGGCGGGGGCCCCCCCCCTCGAAGATCGTGACCGTGCTCTTCCAGGCCTTGACGGCGCCCATGGGATAATACTCGGTCTCGTACTTGTCGAGGCGGAGCGAGATGGCGCGGGACGGGACGGGGACGGTTTGACCTTCGGAAACGGAGACGTCCGACCGGTACTTGCCGAGGCCGCTGACGATGCCACCGGCCAGGATGACAAGGACGCCCAGGTGGACGATGTCCGACCCGAAGAGGCCGAGCGTATGCTTTCGGGCGCGGAGGAGAGCGCGGCCGGAGTCGCTTTTCGCGGCGACGCGGAAACGCCGACGGCCGAGCTCGGCGCGGGCGGCGGCAACGAAGGCCTCGAGGCCCGAGCGCTTCGTGAACGACTCTTTCGTCTTCAGAGACGCCAGCTCACGCGCTTCGACGGTCCAGGCGCTCCCGAAGGTCTTATGGAGCTTCGGCGTCAGGCGCGCAAGGCTGCAGACAACGAGGTTGAGGCCGAAGAGGAGGAGCAGGCCGATGAACCAGGCCGACTGGTAGAGGCGGTCGAGGTCGATGCCGGCTATGACGCGCGAGAGGCTCCCGTAGTGGG
>JALHVH010000084.1 GCA_022867105.1 Candidatus Aminicenantota bacterium | reverse complement strand
TTCGAGTCCCCTCTTCGGCATTCTTTTCCCTACCCTGATACCCCCCGTTTCTCCCATATAGAGCCGTCCCCATCTTTCCCTCCCCGTCCCTCGGTATCCCTCGTTATACCCGTATTCCGTTGCATTTTTAGGGGCAATCACTTGCACCGCTTCTCGCCGCTGGCAAAGACGCACTTCCACCACCGCTTGAGATGACAAATGGCTAAAATTCAAATTAGGACAGTATCCAATTTTCAATAACTAGAAGCCCCAGTCGCTTTTCTTTTCTGATTCTGCTTTTGGTTCCATTATAATGATTCTTTCGTCCATGTCATCGTTCGGAAAATCTTCTGGTCTAGATACAATCATGCCGTTTGAGAGTCGCACAGAATAAGTAACTTGATTGCCATATATGACCATACTCTCGTCTGCTAGATTCATGGGAGCTATTGGAGATTTGATTATGGTGATTTTATTCTTAGGCATTTTCTCTTTCCCCCAAAAATGATTGCCTCAACTTTTCGCTCCGAAAGTTATTATCTTGTAGAATTTTTTTTATATCTTCTTCTTTCAAGGGCACGCATCCTTCATCTGGCAGAATCTTCATAAGCTGGACTGGACCACCGACTTTGCCATCCTGACTTGCTGTCTCTGTAATGACGTAAGTTCCAAGAGGCAATAATTTCTCAACATTCAAATCGGGCATATATAGCCTGTTCAAAAGGTAAAGGGCATATTGAACAATTCCATTCAGCCCAAAACCATAATCATGAAGCATTGGGGCGAAATTCTGATGGCAATTTAAACTATATATCTTCTGTTCCGTCGGTACTGATTGGCTATCTACTTCGTAGCCCCCAATTATAAGAACGAGAGTAGGTCTCGCAGGAACTGAAACGCCTTGCACCGGTGCGACAGCAAAACCGGAGAACCACTCACTAAATCGTTTTATCAGTATATTGCGCACAAAATTCATTACCGGTGTCACACCTTCTATCGGTGGTACGGCGTTTTGTATTTCCTGTTGAAGTTCATTCATGATAGTAGCTCCCAATTCTCCGCTACCAGCAAGAACTACCCCAACATATTTTGAAAGAGGATAGAGTTTCCTCATGTTGTCGTTTTGCGCTGTTATACCTCTTGGGTCTCCAAAAGTTCCTCTACTATCGGATGCCAGAACCATCCCATCCTTGCCTTTTAAAATAAGGTTAAGCGTCATTTTTCACACTTCACTATTCTCAAAATGAATCGTTTTTGGGGGTAATGTCGCCCAACCATGCGGCCAGGTCCATTTTTCCTCCTCCTTTTTGGGAAAATGATATCTCGCAATCAACCCTCGTGTCAAGCGGAATATTGTCTATAAAATATTTATTCATCAAATTGACCGACAACCGTTCACCTACACCGCTTCTTCCCGCCAAACAAGCACTTAATCCACCATCGGATGTCGGGACGCTTCGGCATCTCATAATCTTCCGCCGCCTGCGATAAAACTCCAGTCGTGAACGCAAGCACGGGCAGCTTGCAGTAAATTATCGGGAGGGGCGTTGTGAGGCTCGTCTATGCCGGTATCGACTCCCAGGTCTTTTAGGATCTGGACGACAAGTTCAGAACAAGTGAATCGTTTCGCCTCCTCCCGCTTCAGCCAGTTCCTGAATGGTTGAAACATCAGCCACACTAAAGGCTGAAGGACGAGCGAGACCCGGGCAACCCAGAGCGCGTAAAGGGCATAGTCGTAACCGCGCCCCAGGTATTTAACCGCCTCTCCTTGGATTTGGCCAACGCGGAGCGCCGAGACTTTTTTATTTCTCAGAACAACCCATTTGCGACACTTAAACAATCGAGCGGTCGGGCGCAGTTTAACGCCGCCGATGTCGGACGAAATGTTGTAGAAGCCGTCGTCATAGACCATTTCAACGTGAGTCGCCGGATCATGGATCCCGAAAACGGCATTGACCATAAAACCGATTAGGCGACTACTCCAGATGACAATGACATCGCCGGGCTGTAGTCCTAACCCAAGAAAATCACGCATCGCTTTGCCTCTCTGTGATGAACGGAAAGCCCGTCCCCCGTGCGCTTTCTTTCGGCATGAACTCCGGTGCGCTCACAACCTCGACGACGTGCCGCTCCTCCGCCGGGACTGATGGCACAATCAAATAAAAGATTGGTGTTCGAACTACTGCCACGCCATGATAGACGTCCCAGGACATCGGCATTGATAATAACCCCTTGAGGATGTCAGCCAGGGCCGGATCTGTCACTTTGGCTAGGTCCATCCGCTCACTTGCTACCCTGATTGTCTCCCTGCAATCGAAGGCACAAGGAAGATGGAACCCGACCCGGATGCCCGCGTATCGGAGGATGGAATTCGCGAAAGGATGGCCCTGGACGCGGAGTTGATAAGAGGCCCTCGCTTCATAATTAGCCGTAGGCTCATAAATATGAATGAGAGTTGAATTCAAGGCCGCCTGCCAGATCGGGTCATAATATCCTTTGGCCCAGGTGTCGCAAAAAAACGTCCGGCAACATTTCGGGAAGCCGAGGAGTTCGCCCTGCGCGTCGTTGTCCCCGCTCACGTTGGCCGCCTTGAACCGGAGTGCGTCTTTGAGCGTCCGAGCGACGATGACGCAGACATTCGTCCGTTCGCCCGCACGAGGCGTTTCATGCCGGTGTGCGAATCCCGTGAAGGATCGCACACGTAGAATCGGAAGGCTCACAAGATCCATCTCGGCCCATGCCGCCGCGAGCCTCGGGAATTGATCCTCGGCGATAGTCTGCCAGGCGCAGGGGCGATGGCCCTTTGCCACGCTCAGAACTTCAAGTTCCGAGACCATCGCCGACACTTTGGGTAGAACGGGAGCCCATACCTTTCGCGCTTCCTCGCTAACCCATGTCGTTCTACACGAAGGCGGGAGGTCCAAACCCGGAATGAGTTTCATGTCATCCATCCGTGTGGTCCCCGTGAGGCTTGTCCCCATGTTCGTCTCCGTGGCCTCCTCCAGTCATCGCTGTACCCGCCCATCGCTTGGCCCGTTCGCCCGGATCCTTGAGTGCGATTCCCGGCATGATCCCCTTCAGCCGGAACCGGATGTGCTGAAAGAGCGTTTTATAGGCTCCGCAGAACCGGGATCTATTCCTCCAATTATTGCCGATCCCCGACCCGGGACATCCGCCGCCGCATAAGCCCCAGAACTCGCACCCCTGACAGCCGCCGAGATTCTGGGGAATCTTCCGTAGCGCCTCGACCCTCTCCTTTCCACCCGCGTCGGCGGCAAGCGCCTGAATCCCGTCCAATGCCGCCCCACCCTTGAGACAGACCCCGATCGATCCATCCCCCACTATGGCCGTCTCCGCGCCCGACTTCCAGACGTCGCAAGCGTTGAAGACGCAGGTCGCGTCTCCGCCCTCCGTCCACATCTTCACGACGTCCCGGTAGGGATTCCATTGCCGCCCCGCGTCCTTGATGCAAAGATCCGCGAGCCGGATGAACGCCCGGCCCAGTTCCTCTTCGGTTAATTCCTCGTCCTTGAACCTGTCCTCGAAAACGATGACCTCGTTCGTGCGGACGGACCGGATGCCCATTTTCTCAAGCCGCAGGAGGAACCTCGTCAACTCATCGAGTCGATCGGGAGTTGCATTGTATCGCCTCAAAACGACGATAGCCGAGACATTAAGCCCCGCCGCGCCGCACGTGGGGCACGCCGCCCTCGCCCGCTCCATATTCCCGAGCGTCAGGTCCGTCAATTCCTGGATCCGGCTCGCTGAAAGGTCGCCATCGTTCCACCGGCCCCGGTTGAGTGCGGCCGTGTCCCCGTCGATGGAGACCCCGACCGATGTTTTGAATTCACGGAACATGGCCAGGTGTTCATCCGACAGCAGGATTCCGTTCGTCTGGATCCCCGTTCGCCCGTAAAGGTCATAAGTCGTTTTTAGAATCGCCCTCAAATCCGCTGGCGGGAACATCAGCGGCTCTCCGCCGTGGACGCAGGGAGCCGAATGTTTTCTCCGGTTTTCCGGCGTCTCCTTTTCCGCCTCCCGCCTGAGCGTCTCCAGCATCGCTTCGAGGTCATAGCCCTTCTCGTTGCCCTGGACTCCCCGAATCCGCCGCTCGTAGCATGACCGGCAGAGGCCGTTACAGTCCATGATTTTTAGATGGAGTCCCATTTAATGCTCCTCAATACTCCGAATCTCCGTGCAGGACGTCCTCGTGCGTGTCCACGTGAGGGACGTCCTCATAAGCCTCGTCCTCATGAGTGACATCCGAATGGGCACCATCGCCATGAGTATCCAGATGCGCCACGTCCGAGTGTGTATCGGTATGAGGGACGTCCGTGTGAGTGTCGCCGTGGGCGTTCTGGTGGCCATCCGAATGAAAATCATAGTGGTGGTCCCAATGCACTTCTTCGTCTTGGTGATCAGAATAGCTGTCCGTATGTGGGATGTCCGAGTGGCTGTCCGTGTGGGTGTCGACGTGGGCGTGGTCGTGGTAGTCGATGTCGGTGTAGGCGTCCACGTGCGCGACGTTCGCGTGAGTATCCAGATGGCCCGAATCTTCGTGGACGGTATCCTCGTGAGGCGTATCCGTGTGGCTGTCCCCGTGCATGTCGATATGCGCGACGTCGTTATGCACGGCCCCGGTGCTCTGGATGTCGAGGACCGCCTCCAGATCGACGGTCGCAGGGCCCGCGTTCTTCACGAGCGTCAGCGCCCGGTAAACTTCGGCGGCCAAGACGGTCTGGTCAATTCCCTCACCGCTTCGGATCGCCTTTGAGATGACGATTTTCTCCGCAGGACGATGGCCCAAGAGCATGGCCGGGACACTCCCGGCGACTCGCTTCTCCGGGCTCCTGATGAGGTTGAGATAGAATGTCGCGAGGGCCTTCGCGTCCGACCAGCTGGTTAGCAAAGTCTCTTTTTCCAGGATTTCCGCCTGGTCGTATCGGAGGCCGATGTTCGGGTCCGTCGCCGATGCCGCCAGCCAGTTCTGCGTTCCCGGGTCCATCCTCGAACCCGCTAGCCCGTATTTCACAACCACGGTCTTGCGAACTGGCGCCGTATCGTAGCTCAAGGTGAACGAAGCCATGTCGAGCTGGTCGATTCTGGTCTCCGCGCCTGTCGTCCCTGCGGCATATCGGAATGCGCCGAAGGTTCCATTCAGGAGTGGAATCAGGTGGAAAACATTCGAGTCCTGGATTTGCCGGATGAAGTCGGTGACGGCGATCTGTTCGGTCAGGTAGGCGGCCAGCACCTGGGTCCGGGCGGTCCGAAGGTCGAAGAACGAAACCAGATCGATCTGCGATTTCGGGATGGGAGGCGAGTTCAGCACCGTCAGCACGTGGTAGAGGATGTCCGCCCCGAGGGCGCTGTAGGACCCGTCCTCGATTTTGCACTTCGCGCCCTTCGCCTTGCAGGTGATGACGGAATCTCCCGGGTCCGCGACGAGATCGATGATCGCAGTTGTCGGATCCGCACTATAATCCGCAGGAGTATTAAGCGTGACCCCGGCTTTGTAAACCGCGCTGATATCCTGAAGCGCATGGCCGGCGACCTTGTATTTGAACAGTACGAGGTCGATACAGACGGGCATGATATTATCCCGTTCCCCAAAGAGGATCGGGATGGCCTGGCCAATAGCATCCTCCTGGAGATTGGGATAAGTCGCCAGGTCATAGAGGGCCGTCGGGATCGCCCCGAACAGTCCCTCCCTTGCGTCCACGATTTGGAATGTGACGGCCTCGTCAGTGACCTGCGGCCGGGTCGTCCGGCCCCAGAATATCGTCCCGAGCTCGGCGTAGGCCGAGTCGATGGCCCCGACCTTGAGCCAAAACTTTTTGAGGTGCCAGATGTAGGCGTCGAGGTTCACGTACCACCGGCCGTCATTCCCGTATTTGAGTTCGCCCGCGGAAAGGGCGACGTCCCCGACGTAAAAATCCCCGACGGACTGCTGGACCGATGGCGCTCCGCCCTGCGGGATGAGTGCCCGGTAGGGCGTCGGCTTCAGGAGTCGGAGAAGCGAGGCGCAGTCGACCCAGATGCTGTACACCGCGCCATAGTCGGACGTCCCGCGCCCGATGGAGAATTTATAGATCGAATAAGTCGCGTGAGCTATGAAGTCATAAGAGAACTCGATCACAGCCGCGTCCGTGACGCCCGCGACCACGTTGTCGTGAACGGCCCCCCATGCTCCCGTTGTGGAATTGAGCCAGACGTTATCGCCCATATCCGAGAGCCGCCAATAAACGTCTATCCCCGGCGAGGCGACCGTGCTTTTGACGCAGAAACGCACGCGCCCCTTGCAACCGGGCCGGAGTCTGATGTTGGTTTGAGCGACGCCGACATTGGCCCCGTCCGCGCCGACGTTTATCTTCAGCGAATAAGCCCCAGCGCAAACCTCGGTCGTTTCGCGTTCGAGAGGAAAAACAAGGGCCGGAGAATCCGAAGCCTGGGTCTGGTAGCCCTCAGCCGCAACGAGTTGAATAGCCGCGTCAGGGATTTCGAGTCGAATCCAAGAAACCTGTTGATATTTGGTCGCATACGTCGTGACGGCTGTAACCCGGACGCGGAGAGCCGTATAGTCCGTTATGTTCGCCGCCTCGCCTGCAGTCAGGGTAAAACTATATTCCGCGAATGAAGTGGTGAGGCTTAATTCTCCAGAGTCATGAATAACGGTCGAGGTCTGAAGAAGTTCAAATTTAAACGTGCCCGAAGTTCCGACAAGCGCCCGAATCCGTACCGTGTGCCCCGTGTGGACGCTAGGATCCGTCAGGCTTCCGAGCCCTACCGTGAAGGCTTTATTGGCCGCACTTTGAGGGGACTGAACATAATCCACGTCGCTATACGGCTCTTCGTCTATTTTGTTATAGAGTGGTTCGGTGGTCCAGGCTCCGCTATTATTAACGTCGGAGGTCGGGTAAGCGTATTGCAGAGCCATGTTTTATTCCATGTATGTCGTCCACTTCGCAGGAACCGTCGCGTTTGTCCAATCCTCGAAGCCGCCGTCCAAAAGCATCTCGATCTCCGGTTCGAAGACCGGGTCCCTTCCATCTGCGTCCACACGATCCGCGAACCCGATGATGAAATAAGCCAGGATGCAAAAATCATAAACGCCGCCCGTCTGATGCGAAGGGATGACTCCGGCGGGCGAGGTGTGAAGGTAAAGTCGCTGATTTACGAGGTCCATGAAAAAGGTGGCCGCTGTGGCATCGCACTCAGCGGCCGTGAAAACCTCGTCATAGGCGGCCCCGCCCTGCGTGACTTCGATGATTTCGCCATCGGTCAAGGGTGCCCAATGCGAGCCGCCACCTGTCGCCGTCCAGGTCCTGTATTCGACCTCAATGGCCGGCTTGTGCTCGCCGATGACGAGTCGCCGGGCCTCGGGCAATAGGATCAGGTCTTCGAAGTTCACGGCCTCAGATCTCCTCGGCCAAAGTAAGGGTCAGCGTCCAGGTCGTTAGATAAAGATGCTCCCATTCCCAGGCCGTCGCCACGACGTACAAGGCAGCATTCGGGACGTCCGAGTCCTCGCAGAACCAGAACGGGAGCGACCATCCGACCGCCCGCCGAATCGTCTCAAAGGCCGACTTTTCATCGGTCCTGAACGCATATTGCCAGACGCCCGCCTGGTCATGGATGACTGCGGTCCGCTGTCCCCCCGCCGACTTCGTGATGACGCTCAGATCCTCCGGCGTTCCCGTTGTGCCGGCCTTATAGCTGTAGGCGGGCTCGAAATGCGTCCCAAGAAATATCGGACCGGCTTCGACGTAAAGGATTGGGTTAGCGGCGTCCGAAATAACGAGCCGCCAATATTGGTAGGTCTGCGTCTCGAAAAACGTGCCCATCATCGCGTTGTCGATGGGGCTCAAGACCGCCGCGAAATCGGGGGCGGCCCAATGGGCCACATCGTTGCCGTGGCTGGCCTGGATCGTGACAACCGCCGCCGCCGTGAAATTATTCCCCCGAATGGAAAATGCCGTTGCCGGAATGTCCACGGCCCCCAAGTTGGCCACTATGGTCTGGTCGGCGACAACGGATGTTGACCTCCACCGACGACCTGGCGCTCGCTTCTGCGTGTTCGTGACGGGAAAATTCACCTCGGATGTTAATGCCGTAAGCGTCGCGGTCTTCCAGATGTTATCGTAGAGAAATCGACATTTCGCCATGTTAGTATGCTCTCACCGCTCTCGGATGGATCTGCATGAGTTCGGCTTTGCTTAATTCCCGGATCGTCTTGGTGATGAACGTTTTCATCTCTTTCCCGTCGATGTATATGTGATTGTGAAGGGTGACTTGCTGGCCGGGACCCTTGCCCCTGCCCTTGCCCATGATTGCCTCGCGGAGCTGACGCGGCGAGCTCACGATCTCCGCCTCCCCGCCCTCGGCCACTTCGTATTCCTGGCCCGTGGCCTGCGACATGAGCAAGGCTTTCTGCTTGAAGATGGCCCCGGCCGCCGCGCCGATGGGCTGGCTCTTGATGAGGGCGATCTGGACGGCGCCCATCGCACCGGCTAGGGCAGCTAAGACAAAATTATATATGGTCCAGGGCTTCATCGTCAGGGCGGCGGTGACGGCCTCGGCCGTGTTTATGATCGCAGCCGCAATGGCAATCTTTTTTGACTTCTCG
Organism: Candidatus Aminicenantota bacterium; assembly: GCA_022867105.1. GTDB lineage: Bacteria > Acidobacteriota > Aminicenantia > Aminicenantales > Saccharicenantaceae > JALHVH01. The sequence goes on along the minus strand of JALHVH010000084.1, from coordinate 1,611 downwards.
GCCGCCTTCTTCTGGGCCGCCGAGCGCTTCGCCTCGTATTCTTCGTCTAGAGCCGCGATGGCGATTGCTTTGTCTTCCTCGTTCATCACGCTCTGGTTTATGAGATCAAGCTCAGTTTGATATTCCTCGTCGAGTTGGGCGAGTTTTCTTTGCAGGGCTTGCTGGTTCATCCCATCAATGTAGGTGATGGCAACCGTGGCAGCTGCGCAGATCGCCCCTATTGCATTGACAGTGTTAGTCTCCCATGCCTTCGTGCCCGTTGTGTCCGCGAGTTCCGCGTTGAGTTGTTTCAGAAGTGCTGTGTATTGCTTGAGCGAAATCCTCCCCATGATGAGCGCTGCCATGAGCATCTTTTCTCCGGCAGTCGCTGTCTTAAATCCCGGTCCCGTCACTTTGAGCTTATTGACAAGATCCTGTATTGATGATGCGAATGCGGATGTCGTCGTCTTTGCCGCCTTCTCCGCCGCCGCGGCCGCGTCGAGGTCTTTATGGATACTCTCAAGCCCCTTCGCATAGGCCTTGTCGGTGATGACCCCGGCCTTGAGCGCCGCATCGAGTTTCTTCTCGTCGTCGATGGCCTTCACCATCGCCGCGTGCATCGGGTTATATTTATTGATGATATCGCTGGCGGCCTTCACCATCGCCCCCTGCGCCTTCGCTGACTTGCCTGCCTCGAGCCCGACGTTCTTCATGGCTTTGGCGTTGGCGTCCATCGCCTTGTCGTACGCCCCGGCGCTCATGGCCCCGGCCTTCCAGGCCTTCGTCAAGGTATCCTGTTCTGCCTTGAGCTTTATCATCGCGCCGAGGAGCGGGTTGTATTTGGCCACGATGTCGGCTGCGGCATCCCCAAGCTTTTTATATGCGTCCGCCGCTTCTTTCGCCGCCTTCACCTGTTCCGCCGTCAAGGCTTTCTTGGAAGCGTCTCCAACCTCGTTGATCTTTAGGGCCGCAGCATGAGCGGATGCCGCGATAGCTCTCTGGACCTGGTCCACGTCGTGTCCGGCCGCCCTCGCCCGGTCCAATGCGGCGTTAAGCAGCACCTGGGCTGCGATCATTTCCTTGTCCGCCTTCGTCGCCCCGAAGACGTTCATCATCAAATCGCGGCACGCGCCCGCAAACTTGCCCGTAAACTTCGCAGCAGCCATCATCCCGTCGATGACCGTATTGAGCCAGAGCTGAAAGTCCGGCGAAGTAGCCAGCTTATCAACCCATGCCTTTAAGTCCTTAATCGCATTCTTGAAGGACTCGTTTTTAACAATAGCGCCGCCGACCGTTTCCTGGACTTCGTCCCAGGAATTGGCTAACTGTTTTAATGCTCCTCCAAAGGTGCCGGTCTCTGCCGTCGAGCGCCCGTAGAGTTGGATGAGCTGGTCGAGAAGCGACGCCTGCTTCTGCTCCCCCGTCAAGTTTTCGGAGACGCGGATTCCGACTCGCCCAAGAGCCGTGTAATTGCCCTCCATCGCCTTCGTCACCATCATCGTGGCCGAATGGAGGTCAATACCCATCGTCGAAGCCAGTCCCATCGCGCCCTTCGTCGCCCGGTCAATCCCCTTCTGATCGAGGTTCGTGAGCTGGAGGAGAAGCGCCTGGCTGGCCATGACCTGCTCGTCC
>JALHVH010000083.1 GCA_022867105.1 Candidatus Aminicenantota bacterium | reverse complement strand
CCGGAAACCGCCCTTTTCCTAAAGTGGATCCGCGACAACCCTCCGTCCGAAGCCTGTCCCTTGCCGTTCGATCGGGGGAACCTGGCCGCGGTCGACGGGGTCCTGCAGGCGATGATCACCTTCCATCTTGAGAAGGAGCCGAGGACCCTCCGCTTTTTTAGGATGAAGGTGTCCGGCGGAAATGAAACCTCATGACCCGCCAGAGCGCGTGTCTTCCCCCGGGGCCGGAATTCCGGCTTGGGAACGGACGCGGATATTCAGTTATAAGTCGAAATGGAACCTCACCGAGATTGAAGCCCCGAAGGCATTGAGGTTGATGGCCGCTGGTCTAACGTTGCTGATGCCGCTCCAATCGGGCCTATCTTCGTAGATCCACATCCCCTTATTGCCTTGGCTCCCACTATCATAAATCCACAAAAGGCCGTGCTCGTTGTCGGATCCACTCCATGTTTCATCATAATACCAGCCATAATATTCTTTCCACCACTGATCGCGCTCGGTCCAGGATTCCGAAAAGTCCCCTACCCAGTTGTTAAAATTGACAAAGCGGCCGAAGACCTCTAACCCCAGCGAGACAGAAGGCCCCATGTTCATTTCGAAGCCCAAGCCGCCCTTGAATCCGACCTTGTTCTGTTTGCTCTCTTCTTTGGCCGTATAGGAATATTTGTAGTCCTCTTTTTCGTTCCAGTAATACCAGGACGCGTCTTCATAAAAATATGTATAGTCATATTTGTAATCATGGGTCAGCTTCCCCATGTAATAGCCGATACCCCCAAATATATAGAAATTCAGAGAATTGCCGAGTGGGGCGAAATAGTAGAGATTGAGGGTGATGGGGATTGCCTGGACCTTATAATTTTGGGTATAGTTAGAGGTATATGTATCTGTCCATTCCCCCCACCACGGATAATAACTCCAACTTCCTTCGGAGGAATAGTCGCCTTTGGACGTGGCATTGATGACGCCCGATCCGATCCCGATCCCGAAATTGGGGGTGATGTTAAAGATGATCTCGGCATTGAAGTCGGGGATAATGGAGAGTTTTTTCCAGTTGAAGGTCGTGGTATAGCCAAGATCATTCCGAAGATAATCGGTGTAGTAGTTCATTTTGCCCATACGATATTTTTCGAGGTCACCCGCTCCGTCGAAAAGGAAAGCCGCGCCGCCTGACAATTTCAGGCCGATGCTCATCTTCCCGGGCCCGCCGGCGCCGGCCCATTCCGTTCTCCGCGTCCTGACCTCGGGCACGGGTTCGGGTTCTCTGACCTCTTCTTCCCTCATTGTCTCTTTCTCTTTTTCCGCTCCGAGGACTTCTACGACACTCGCATGGATAAAGCCGTCAATGGTCTTCCCATCCTTATCGGTGGTGGAAATTTGATAGAAATCACCGACCTTGCCGGAAGACTCGAGCAAGGCCCCGAACGTGACTTGAGCGATCGCTCCGCTCAACATGTCGGGTTCCAGACGGACGTTGGCTGTTTGCACTTTGACCTTCAAGACCACCTGTGGTCCTGCGATCAAGCCGACAGCAAGGAAACCGATGAGAATAATACCCAGTCCAATGATTCTTTTCATTCTCCCCTCCATTTAAACACGTTAAACACGCTTGTTTCATACATTAGTGCGGTTTTTCGGAGAAGTCAAGGAAATTATTACTCCCAAGACATCCTGCCTTTTAAGCCGGAACTTGCCGACGAACTTATGGCGATCGTCGTGATCAAGAGAACGGGTCCCATGAAATAGCACCTTCGGCGTGTGGACGATGACCGAAGCTCCAAGACGGGTCTATTTTTTTTCAAGGCTCAGGCGACCAATCCCGTACAGGTTGGCATCGCCCAAGTAGACCGCCCGGGACTGCAGGATCTTCGTAATGTCACTTAACGAATACGGCGTTTTGTCCTTCATGAGGCCGAAAGCCCCGGCGAGATGGGGCGCTGAGGCCGACGTCCCGTAGAAAGCAGTCGCTCCGTAAGAGGCCGTGGACACTCCGGACGGAGCGCTGAAGTCAGGCTTATTCCTGCCGTCGTGGGTCGGACCACGCGAGCTATAATAGTGAAGGACGTCGGTATTCCAATCCGTAGCGCCCACCGCGAGCGCGCCGGGAGCATCAGCCGGGATACCCAAGCTCCCCGCTAGGCTGTAGTATCTTAGTAGCGAGTCGTTCCCGTCCACGAAGATCTCCAGTTTGCAGTTGCGCGTCGTATCAAATTTGCTGATAGCGAAGCCCCAATACGTATCGAAATTGGCATACCAGTATCCAATCGATTCTGTTGGCCATTGCCACCCCGTTTGCCAGCCTGCGGACCAATCCACGAGATGCCAACTACCGGAATCGTAGATATATAGCCAGAAATCGTAGTCATTGTTCGATCCGCCGTAGTCCGTTCCGTTCCATGTTCCCCAGTCGTCCCAATTAAGGAATCCGCCGACCGAATTGTTCTTATAAACGTAAAAAGAATTGATTTCATCTGAACCCGAATAATTGTGCCACGAGTCGCCGTCGGCAGAGGAGAAGGTTCCCTCCCAATGCTCCTCGGCGGAGTTCCCCGCCGAGCTAGCCCAGATGATCCCCCTATCGGCTGCTTTTTTAACGTCCTCGCAGATCGGGCCAGTCCCTCTGCCGTCCCCGGCGTTAGTCCAGCCGATGGAATAAGAGATGATCTGGACGCCTTCGGAGATCAGCCAATCAACGGCGTTGTGCTGTTCAACGTCGGTAGAAAAATTGACCAGATAGAGATTTACGTTGGGGCACATGTCGTAAACGATTTCCGCACAGGCCGTGCCATGAACCTGGTTAGGCGTAAGATTGTTATCTGCGCGGAACGATCGGACGGTAACGCTTGGAGGAAGTTCTGAGCCGAGCTTGGATCCATAACCGGAGAACCCCAAGTCGAGAACGGCAATCTTGGGCTTGACGCCACCCGTCCGGTAAGATGCCACGCTTTGCCATTTGTTCGCTCCTGTCTTGGCTACGCCTTCGGACGTTACAGCAAGGGCCTTCGGGCGATAAGGCCGACGAATGAACGTCACAAGAGGGCCCTGCGCCAGAGCCTCGATGGAGGCCAGAGGCATCTGGCATTGAATGAGATTCTTATGGGAGATTTCGTATCGTCCTCCCAAGGCTTCAATCTGGTTCCGAACCGAGTTCGCCGCCAAGAAGACACCCGTCGCCGCGGCCCCCGGGTGGATCACAGACTCGACGACGACCTCGATAGCAGTCCCGGGGATATCGATTGCCGGATAGACACCTATGGCCCTGAGCTTATTCAAATCGACAAAAGCTTCTGGATGGATGAGCTTACTCAAGCCGAACTCAATCTTCAGGGATAGATTTTTTTGCACATTGGGAACGTCTATAATATTCGAATGACTCGGAAACTTATTCGGCAATATCGCCAGATTGCCTGGTTCATACAAAGCGAACTTGATCTTCAGAGAATTCATTTTCTGGATTTCGGGGATGCCGGTATTATGGGAATTCTTCAAAGACTCGTCCAAGATTATCGCCGGATTGTAAGAGACCAAAATGATCGTCAGTACGGCAATAAAAATGATGGCCCATAAACAAACTTTTGGTTTATTCATAGTACTCCCTCTTCGTGTTTAGAATGCGTATTTCATGCCGATACCAAGGATGATCGCGCCCAATTTCAGGTTGCTAAGTTTTCCGGACGCGACGATATCGGTTCCCGTGTCGGTCAGGGTCCAAGACCCTTTGGCAGTGAAACGACAATATTTCACGTTGGCAGCGATGGCGATCCTCGGGTTAAAGAAGTAATCAAGGCCGGCCCCAATATGATAACCGACGGCATGGTCGATAGTTTCGTTGAGATCAAGCCCCAGATCGCTCCAAGTTTTGACGAGATTCCTATCCAGGGTGAACTTATTAAGATAATATCCTGCTCCGCCGGCAACGTAGGGCACGATTTTGGCCCCGACCGGGAACCTCGCCATGAGGCTTATCTGCATGGGAATGACAGCCAGCTTTCCCTTGCTAATTTTTTCAATGTCATCATTGTCTTTGGTCGTCGCTTGGAACCTGAGCAGCCCGACCTCGATGCCGATTTTTTTAGTGATGCCGAAATAGAAATTGGCGCCAAAGGCAAGGCCGCTTCCGTAATCCGACGTGCTTGAACCGCCGACATATAGGCCGAGACCCTTCCTCTTGAATCCGGCATAGGCTGGTTCCACCCTTTGCGGTTTGACCTCGGGTTTAGGCTCTGATTCTTTGGCTTCTTCTTCTTCCTCTGTCACTTTCTCTTCTTTTGTTATGAGGACTTCTACGACGCTCGCATGGATAAAGCCGTAAGCGGTCCTCCCATCCTTATCGGTGATTGAAATTTCATAAAAATCGCCTACCTTATTGGAAGATTCGTACATAGTTCCGATCTTGACCTGAGCGATAACCCCGCTTGACATTTCGGGTTCCGAATGGATGTTGGCCGTTTGCACCTTGACCTTTAAGACCACCTGTGGTCCTGCGATCAGGCCGACAGCAAGGAAACCGATGAGAATAATGCCCAACCCAGTGATTCTTTTCATTTTCCCCTCCATTTAAACAAGCTTTTTTCATACGATAGTGCGGTGTTTCGGAGAAGTCAAGGAGGTTATGGCTCCCAAGACAGCCTGCCTTTCAAGCCGGAAATTACCGACGAACTCATGGCGATCGTCGTGATCAAGAGAACGGGTCGTTCAGCCGGCGACAATGGCCCGGATCTCGTCCGGCGAATCGACGAGGAAGGTCGGCCGCTTGTCCTGGAGGAGCTTTCTGCGGTGGAACCCCCAACTAACAGCGATGACGGCAATGTTCACCTTCTGGCAAGCCTCAATGTCCCGGACCTCGTCGCCGGCGTAAATGACCTCTTCCTTCTTCAGGTGGAACTTCTTCAGGAGATGGAGGAGGGCCCAGTTCTTGCCGAAGAAGTTCTGCTCGGCGTGGATGAAGTCGAAAACGTCCAGGTCCTGGGCCCTGAGGAACTTCCGGACGTTCTCCCGCGAGTTCGAGGTCAGGATCCCCAGCCGGATCCCCCGTCTTTTCAGGTCGAGGACAAGCTCCTTGACACCCGGGAACAGGCTCATCTCGCCGATCCTCTGATTGAGCTCCTTCTGGGCGCGCAGAGCCAGGTAAGGGACCTTCACCAGGGGGACCTTGTATTTCTTGATGATATCCAAGTTGGACATGCCCCGGAGCTCGTCGACGTCCGTCTCGGCGAGGGGCTTAATATTGAATTCCTTGGCGTGTTCGTTGACGAGCCGGATGATGGCGGAAAGTGTATCGGCGATGGTGCCGTCGAAGTCGAAGATCAAGGTTAGGTAGGGGAAAGTCCCCTGCCGGGGAACCCCGGTCCGCGTCGGTCCGATCTCATCCGGCATGGACGGCATTTTATGCCCAGGCTGCCGTTCAAGTCAACAAACAAGCGCGTTCGGCCCGGGTCCGGACGCCGTCACGGCCGCTGGCCGGACAAGTGCTCGAGGAATTCCGCGGGACTGAAGATCAGGATCCCGAGGTATTCCCCGACGGCTTTGAGCGGCCTGTCCCCCGTAATGATGACGTCCGCGTTCAGGGCGACCGCGCACTCCAGGAACTTGTCGTCGCCGGGATTGTCCTTGACGACGATCCTTTCGGGGGTCTTGGCGGTGAACAGGAGGTTAAAATCGCGGCTGAAGAGCGAAAGGAGCTCCTTCAGCTCTTCCTCCCCTTCCAGGCCGATCCGGTGCAGGACCTCGACGTACTCGTCCAGGATCTCCCTGGAAAGGCAGAGGGTGATCCTCTGCTCCTTCCAAAGGTCGATGATCCTCCGAGGGTTGCCGCCGAAGAACGACGAGACGAAGACGTTGGTGTCGATGACGCTCCTCATCCCGTCTTGCCCCTCGCCCTGCCGATCGCCTGTTCCACGTCCCGCGGGGTCACGCTCCTCACGGACAGCTTCGTGCCGATCCGTTCCCACAGGTCGTCGACATAGGCCCCGATATCCCGTTCCTTGACGTAGTCTTCGATGATCTCAAGGACCATGCGGTTTGTGCTTTTTCCTTCGGACCTGGCGAGCTTGTCGAGCTTCTCCTTGAGTTCCGGGGAAAGCCGGACGATCATCTGAGTGCTCATGGGCCGGTCTCCAATGACGATATTTTATAGGGAAGTCATATCACAGAT
>JALHVH010000082.1 GCA_022867105.1 Candidatus Aminicenantota bacterium | reverse complement strand
GCTTGAACAGGCCCTGCCGGGAGATCCCGATCTCCGTCGCGGTCCGGGTCCTCCGGTAGCCGCATCGGGCCAGGGCCTCGCGCAGGAAACGCTTTTCGAACTCGGACCTGGCCCTGCTCAGCCTCCGGGAATCGTCGGAATACGTTTCCTGCCGGGGAATATTCTCAAATCCGCGACGGATCTTGATGCCGCGACTTCTCACGATAGCGTTTTCCCGAATCTCGAACCGTTCTTTTGGGGGTTTAAAAATATTAGTGAATATAGCCCAGCGTCTTCAGTTCTTCGATGGTTTCGCGGTCGGCATCCTGATTGCGCAGGCTTTTTTTGTTTTTATCCAGGACATAGCTGGTATACCTCATTTTTCGGTCCAGAGTGAAAATATCTTTCAAGGGCTGGCCGTCCATCGTCTTGTCAAGCGGCAGACCGAACAGGTAGAGCACGGTTGGCGTGATGTCGAAGACGCCGGCCCGGGCGATTTTGCCCGGCCGCACCGCCGGCCCCTTGATCAGCAAAATACCGGGAGGCGCCGGTATATCGTCAGGCAAACCGTAATGGTTGTAGCCGCCGCCAAAAAGGCTGAATCCGTGGTCGGACATGACCAGGAAATAAGCGTCCTTGAATTTTGGATCTTGCATGTATTTGGCCAGGATCCGTTCCATGGAGCGGTAAACCGGCTCCATGGCCGCGGCAATCCGGGCCATGATTTCGGGCTGCTGCTCCACCGCCGGGGCATGATGGCCGTCACCGCCGAAGGCTTGTTGGAGATAATCGTCGGGGAACAAATGCAAAACGAAATGCTGCACGATGTCGGGCAGGCGGAAATAAGAAATATAAAGATCGGCTTTTTCAGCATGGAACAGGTATTCGCTGACATCTTCGATCAGGGCATCCTGCATGACAAAGGAACGGGAATTCTGCAGCGTAAAGGATTCCTTAGAATCCTTTTCGGGATGGACCTTCTGAAAGAGTTCGCGGAAATCGGGCATGGCGATTCTTTGCAGTGTTTTTCTGTAATTGCTGCGGATCACTTCTTTCAAGCGGTAAAAACGCATGGGCGGATAGACCGAATCGGCATAGCTGTCGATGAATTCCGGTTTCTTCAATATCACGCGGCGGAAGCGATCGGACACCACCACGCCGTGGATATGGTCGGGGGGGTCGCTGACAAACCAATTGATGACCACGCTGCGCAGGCCGAAGCGGTCCAGCATCTGCCACAGGGACGGCACACGCTTTTCAGAATTGCTGAACGGAACCTGGAGGTTATTCTCTTTGAGATAGGCAAAATCCAGGATACCGTGCTTGTCCATCGATTTGCCGGTGGCGATGCTGGTCCAGACCACCGACGATTTGGTGGGCTTGACCGTTTGGAAATCGGCCCAGGCGCTTTCCTTCTTCAATTGCTTGATAAAAGGAAGTTTGCCGGCGGCGATCAGGGGATCGATAGTCGGCCAGCCGGCGCCGTCGAAACCCAGGATGACCACTTTCACCTTTTCCTTTGGCGGCGAGCCGCACACGAGCAGCGACAAACAGAAAACCGTTATCAAAAGCGTTTTTAGAATTTTCAGCCACATTCGGGTTTCACTATAGCACATATTTAAGATGAGTCAACCGATCCGCCGTCAGGAGATCCCCGACCTGTTTCAGATTCATTGGCCGTAAAGCAGATCTGGGGGCCGAGATTTTCGCCGAAGAGGTTCATCTTGACGCCGTCGGACGAGGCATAAAAGCGGAACACCGGGATCCCAAACGCGCGGCGGACGGCGCGGAATCTTCTCCATCCGAGGACAGATCATGATGCCGCGACTTTCCACTGTAACGTTTTTCCGCTGGCGGCCGTATAAAAGAGTGGATATTTTTATCCCAAAGCATAAACTATGAGTTTATGTTCGTCATTTTCCCGGCATTTGGGCGTGGACCGGCCCGCGGTCCATGCATGGAGTCCGCATGAAGAAGACAAGAACCGGAATACCGGCTATCGCCCTGGCCCTATCGATCCTCGCCGCCGTGCCGGCCTCGGCGCAGGAGGCAGACGCCAAGAGCGATATCGAAGCCCTCAAGAAGACCGCCCCCAGGATCTTCATCGACTGCGGGGACTGCGACATCGATTACATCCGGACGGAGATCACTTTCGTGAACTACGTCCGGGACAGGAAGGAAGCCCAGGTCCATGTCCTCATCACGACGCTCCGCACGGGAAGCGGCGGACGGGAGTACACGCTGTCTTTCACCGGGCAGAACGAATTCGCCGGGCTGGACGACACCCAGCAGTATTATTCCAACAAGACGGACACTGAGGACGAGGTCCGGGCAGGCATGGTCAGCGCCCTCAAGATGGGACTCCTGGGCTACGTCGCCCGGACCCCCATCGCCGGCCGGATCGCGATCTCCTACGAGGCGGAGGACCGAACCCGTACAAAGACGGACAAGTGGAGATCCTGGGTCTTCAGCCTGAGCGGGAACGCCCATCTCCACGGTGAGGAATCCTGGTCCACCCGGGCGCTCGACGCCGCCTTCTCGGCCAGCCGGGTCACGCCGGCCGTCAAGATCTCGCTCTCCCTGGAGGGGAACGACGCGCGGGACCATTTCACCTACGAGGGCGAACGGATCGAGAGCCGGTCGAGGGGCGTCGATCTCGAGGGCCTGTTCGTTAAGAGCCTCGGCGAGCACTGGTCGGTCGGGGCCTTCGTCTCCGCGAGGTCCTCCTCATACGAGAACCTTGAGGCCGGCCTTCAGGTCTCGCCCGCCGTCGAATTCGACCTGTTCCCCTACTCCCAGTCCACCCGGAGACAGCTCCGGTTCCTGTACAAGATCGGGGTCAAAGCGGCGCGATACGAGGAGGAGACGATCTACGACAGGATCCGGGAGACCCGCCTGGGCGAGTCCCTCTCCTCGACGTTCGAGGTCAAGGAGAAATGGGGGAGCATCAATACCACGATCGAAGCGTCCCATTACTTCCACGACCTTCGCAAGTACCGGCTGGAACTGCTCACCATCATCCAGCTGAAGCTCTTCAAGGGTTTCAGCTTCTACGCGGTCGGCAGCGGCTCGCGGATCCACGACCAGCTGTCCCTGCCCAAGGCCGGGGCGTCGCTCGACGAGGTCCTCCTGCGGCGCCGGCAGATGGCCACGAATTACAGCTACTTCCTTTCGGCCGGGATCGGCTACACGTTCGGGTCCATCTTCACGAACGTCGTCAATCCCAGATTCGGCTCCGAGGAAGCGAGCGGCGTCCAGATCGAGGTCGAAGAATAATCGGCCCGGGGGACAGGCGATGATCATGCGAAAAAAAGCAAGACAGGCGGCGGAGCCGGGGGCGGCGCGCCTCTTCGGCCCGGTCGCGCTGGCTTTCCTGGGCTTCGCCCTTCCGGTCTTCTCCGGGGAGATCGCCGCCGGGGATGCCGCAAAGACGGAGGGACCGAAGGTCTTCGTCGTGTCCCGGGAATTCGACGCCGGCGCGCTCCTCAAGGCGATCCCTTTCGTTGCCCCCGTCGCGACGCGCGAAGAGGCCCAGGTCGAGGTCCTGATCGATCCGAGGGGTCCTGCGCCGGGGACGGTATTCCTCCTCACGTTCACGGGCCTGCGGGAATTCACGGGGAGAGGGCAGACCCTGACCTATGCCTCCGGGCCGGCGGAAACCAGGGAGCAGGTCGAGGCGGGCCTGTCCCGGACGCTCCAGATGGGGCTGATGAGGTTCGTGGCCGGGACGCCGGCGGCCCGCCGCGTCCGGATCGGCCTGAGGGACCGGGTCAAGCCCACCGACGTCATCGACCGGTGGGATTCCTGGGTCTTCAGCGCCTCCGCCAACGGGATGTTCCAGGGCGAGAAGACCTACGCGAGCCGGATGTTCTTCGGCTCGTTCTCGGCCAACCGGGTGACGCCGGCCCTCAAGATCCGGATGTCCCTGGGCGTCTCGACCCAAAGGGACCGTTTCGAATACGGGGACGAAGAGATCCGCAGCCGCTCCGAGAGCCGGGGATTCGAGGGGCTGTTCGTCAAGAGCCTCGGCGAGCATTGGTCGGCCGGCGCCTACGTCTCGGCCGGCTCCTCTACGTACGAGAACGTCCGGGTGAACGTCGACGTCGCCCCGGCCGTCGAGTACAACGTGTTCCCCTACTCCCAATCGACCCGGAGGCAGCTCCGGGTCCTCTATAGGATCGGCTTCGACCTCGTCCGCTACAGGGAGGAGACGATCTTCGAAAAGCTCAGGGACCGCTTGTTGCGGCAGGGGCTCGAAGCGGCCTTCGAGGTGAAACGGGGATGGGGGACCGTGAGCGCCTCGCTCGTGGCCTCGAATTACCTCCACGACTTTGGCAAGAACCGCCTGGAGCTCAACACCGAGATCTCGGTCCGCGTCTTCAAGGGCCTGTCCCTCAACGTCCACGGGGGCGGGGCGCGAATCCGGGACCAGTTGTCCCTGCCGAGGCGGGGGGCTTCGCTCGACGAGATCATCCTCCAGCGGACACAGCTCGCGACGTCCTACAATTATTATGTGATGGCCGGATTCAGCTACACGTTCGGCTCGATCTTCAGCAACGTCGTCAACCCGAGGTTCGGAAGCGGCGGGGGCGGCGTTTCCATCCAAATCAGCAATTAGGCCGGGGGCGGCCCCTAAATCGGGGACACAATACCAAATTCCGAATTACGATTTTCCCCCCTGGATTTCGGGCCAAAAAAAGAATTCGGAAATTGGTATTGTGTCCCCGATTAATTAACATTTCCTTCACATTGCAGATATACTTATTTGGATGAACGATCGTGAGAAGAAACTCGTGGAAATGGTCCTGGCCGGAAAGAAGGAGGCCTTCGAACCCCTCGTCCTGCCCTACCGCGCGTCCCTTCTCAATCTCGCTTTCAGGATGACCGGAAACATGGAAGACGCCAAGGAAGCCGCCCAGGAGACGCTCATGCGGGCGTTCAAGTACCTGAGGCGCTATGAACCGGAGAGGAGCTTCAGAAATTGGATCTACGGGATCTTGGTCAACGAGGCCCGGAAGCTCCGGGCGGACAGGGTCAATGCTCCTCTATCCCTCGAAACCGAAGCGGGAACGGAGCGGGCCCTGGCCGCGAACGGTCCGACGCCCGGAGACGCGCACGCGGCACGGGAGACGCGGTCCCAGCTTATGGAATGCCTGATGGCCCTAACCGCGCGGGAGAAGGAGATCTTTCTTATGCGCGATATCGAAGAGCTGTCCATCGCCGAGGCGGCGAAAGCCCTTGGGACCTCATCCATTTCGGTCCGGGTCAACTTGTCCAGAGCGCGGAAAAAGATGAAGGAAGTCATCCTGACAAGATATCCCCATCTCGTGGAGGGCATCCGATGAACTGCCGGAGGATCCGAAGATCGATCCCCCTCCTGGCCGGGAACGACATCTCCGAACGAAAGGCACTCCGGCTCCGGGACCACATGGAACGGTGCGAGATCTGCCGGAACGAATTTCGCCGATATACGGCCGCCCTGAGCAAGGTCAAAGAACTGGCCGATCGAGAGACGCCGCCCAAGTGGACGGAGGCCGAGTGGCGGGCTTTGATGGCCCGGACGATTTCGGCGAAGGTCGAAAAACGGCCGTTCGTTTCTCCAGTATTCCGGATAAGGCCTTTGGAAGCCCTGGTTCGAGGACTTGCCGTGGCCGTTCCGGCCGTCATCATCGGGCTCGTCCTTTGGAATACGGTGCTGAAACCCAAGTCAGGCCCCTTCGGTCCCGCGCCGGCTTTTATCCGGAGACCTGAGCCAACACCTCCGATCACCGCCCCAACCCAGCAAAATAAAAATGAAGAAAAAGAACCGGATGTCCTGACCCTGGAAAAATCCGTGCTTGTCGCCCGAGTCCCGACGGCCGAGCGGCCAGCGCCCCGCCCTACAGAGCCCGCCGCAGCGGCCAAAGAAGGCTCCCAGGACGTGGTCTCGGTCACGCTTGTCTCCCAGGACACGGGCCTCAAGGTCGTCTGGTTCCTCGATAAGAATTTCGAATGGAAAGGAGAAGGAAAATGAAAAGATTCGGATTTTTCGCCATCGCCTTAACCGTCCTTTTAGGTGCGTTCAGCCCGGCTTTCGCCCAGCAGGAGAGGACCAAGGGCCCGGAACTCAAGCAGGAAACGGTCAGGCTGAAATACGCCAAACCCCAGGAAGTCCAAAATCTCTTGCGCCCGTATCAGAATCCCTTCGGGCAGATCTCGTGGGACCGCGACAACGACAACCTGCTGGTCATCAGCGACACTCCGGAGACCCTGGCCAGGATCCTTGCGATCATCAAGGAGATCGACGTCAAGCCCGTCGACCTCCTCTTCATGGTCCAGCTCGTCCTCGGCTCGGAGGCGGGAGACGCCAAGACCGATGAGGTCCTACAGAACGATCCCCTCATCGCCGAGCTTAAGAAACTTCTCCGGTACAAGAGCTTCACCCTTCTCGATTCGAACCTGAT
>JALHVH010000081.1 GCA_022867105.1 Candidatus Aminicenantota bacterium | reverse complement strand
GCATTGAGCATTTCTCCGACGTGATCTTAGAGTTTGTCGTAGAGAACGGCCGGGTCACGGCCCTCAAGCAGAGGGACCCCTCCGGGGAATATGTCTATATAAAGAAATAAGCGGCACGGATCATCGGTGTTTGCGGCCCCGCACGCGTTCCCCGGCCTTTGGAACGTCTTTTTCGACGTCTCCTGACTAGCTGAGCCTTTCCTTGAGGATCTTGACGACCTCGAGGCCGGCCCTCTGCTGGCCCTCCTTGGCGGCCGCGCCGAGGTGCGGGATGGGCGTCACGTTCGGATGGTCGATGAGCGCGAAGTCGTCCGGGGGCTCTTTCGCAAAGACGTCCAGGGCCGCGGCCCGAACCTTGCCCGAATTGAGGCCGTCGAGAAGGGCCTTCTCGTCGACGACCCCGCCCCTGGCCACATTGACGATAATGACGCCGTCCTTCATCTTCAGGATCTCCGCGGCGCCGACGACCGGCTGGGGCTGTTTGGGAATGTGCAGGGTGATGAGGTCGGACTTGGCCAGGAGCTCGTCCAGGGGGACCTGCGTCACCGCGAGGTTTGTTTTGATCGGGATGACGTCATAGGCGAGTACCGTCATGCCGAAGGCGATGGCGCGCCGGGCCACTTCGATGCCGATGCGCCCGCAGCCGATGATCCCCAAGGTTTTCCCGTAGAGCTCGGTGCCTTCCAGGGCTTTCTTCTCCCACTTGTGCAGTTTCATGGAGACGACGGCCCTGCCGTGGTTCCGGACGGCCCCCAGCATCAGGCCGAAGGTGTGCTCGGCGACACTGATGGACGTCGCCGCGGGCGTATTGGCCACGGCGATCTTTTTCTCCTTGGCCGCCGCCGAATCGACGTTGTCGAGCCCGATCCCGGCCCGGACGATGATTTTCAGGTCGGTCCCGGCCTCGATGACGGGGCGAGTGATCTTGGTGGCGCCCCGGACGACGACGGCGTTGAAACCGGGGATGGTCCCAACGAGGCCGGCCTCGTCAAGGCCTGTCTTCACGGTCACTTCGAAGCCGGGAACGGCCTTCAGCTGTTCCAGGGCCTCCTTGTCCAAAGAATCCGCGATGAGGACCTTGATCATTGCCAATTCTCCTTCAGAACGGTCTGGGCGGCCTTCATG
This sequence comes from Candidatus Aminicenantota bacterium, assembly GCA_022867105.1. Taxonomy (GTDB): domain Bacteria; phylum Acidobacteriota; class Aminicenantia; order Aminicenantales; family Saccharicenantaceae; genus JALHVH01. The sequence continues at coordinate 9,542 of JALHVH010000081.1, read as the reverse complement.
GCGGCGCCCGGCTCGAACGCGTATCCGAGGTCGAGGAGGGTCATCTCCAGGGCGGAAAGCGCGGTGATGATGTCGAACCCCCCCATGTAGCCGAGGTGGGCAATGCGGAAGAACTTGCCCTTGTTGGGGTCCTGGGCCCCGGCGATGTAGGCCATGTATTTGCTCTGCATCGTCTTGACAAGCTTGACGCCGTCGACGCCGGCCGGGACCTTGACGGCCGTCAGGATGTTGCCTGGGTTCACGGCCAGGAGCCCGAGACCTACGGCCTTGACGCCGGCCCGGGTGGCGTCCCCCAGGATGCGATGGTGTTCGAAGAGCTTGGGGAGGCCCATGCCGTTAATGATCTCCAGCGCTTTCTTCTGCTGGATGATGAGGGAGATCGCGGGCGTCCAGGGGGTGGTCTTGTTCCCGAGGTTTTTCTTGGCCTTCTTGGCGTCGAAATAGAACTTCGGGAGCTTGGATGTCTCGACCATCTTCCAAGCTTTTTGGCTGAAGGCGATGTAAGCGAGGCCGGGCGGGATCATGAAGGATTTCTGGGAGCCGGTCACCATGACGTCGACCTTCCACTCGTCCATGGGACAGGGCGCGGCGCCCACCCCAGAAATGCCGTCCACGACCAGGATGGCGTCCGTTCCGGACACGACCTCGCCGAAGCCCTTGATATCATAGATGGCGCCGGTGGACGTCTCGGACAGGGTCGCGAACACGGCCTTGACGTTGGGATCCGCCTTGAGCTCTTCGGCCAGACGCTCCTTGGTGAAGTCGGCACCCCACTCCAGGATGATGTCCTTGTAGACGACGCCGTAGACCTTGCAGATGTTGCCCCAGCGTTCGCCGAACTTGCCGCCGTTGATGGTGATGACCTTGTCGCCGGGCGAGAGCGTGTTGACGACCGCGGTCTCCATCGCGCCCGTGCCCGAGCAGGTCAGGATGAAGACGTCCTCCTTGGTCCCGAAGACGGTTTTGATCCCCTCCGTCACCTCCATGAAGATATTGGAGAATTCCGGTGTCCGGTGGTGGATGATGGGCTCGGCCGCGACCGAGAGCACCTTGTCCGGGATGGGTGTCGGACCGGGGGAGAGAAGATAATACTTTTTTATCATATGATTCCTCCTTTTGATAAAATCACACTAACAAAAAAATTTTAGGGAGTCAATCACAGACGGGCCAGGAGCTCGGTCAACAGGGCCGTCCTCTCGACGAAGGAGGGAAGGAGAAGGTGCTCGTGTTCGGCGTGGAGCCCTTCGCCGTCCGGCCCCAGCCCATCGAGCGTGGGAAGGCCCAGGCTGGAAGCGATGGAAGCGTCGGAACCGCCGCCGGTTTTTCCGCCCTTGAGCGGGAGACCCAGGCTTGAGGCGATCTCGCCGGCCCGGGCAAAAAGCTCCGAGGAGGCCTTCGTCTTTTCCATGGGGGGCGTCAGGCTTTCGATGACGGCTTTGACCCTGGCCCCGCGCAGGACGGGCTTCATGCCCCTAAAGTGGGCGCGGACCCGTTCCTTGTCGGCGGTCTTCCAGAAACGGATGTCGAGGACGGCCCAAGCCTCTTCGGGAACGACGTTAGCCTTTTCGCCGCCCGCGATCCGGCCGACGTTGACCGTGGTTTCCCCGGTCCTGAGCTTGTTGAGGCGGCCGATCTGGGTTACCAGCTCCTCGACGGCGTTGATGCCCTTTTCCGGCGTTCCGGCGTGGGCGGCCTTGCCCCGTACCTCGAGCCTGACGACAAGACGGCCTTTCCTCTCCAGCTTCAACGCCCCGCCGGGAAGCGCCGGCTCCATGCAGAGGACGAGCGTGGACTTCCTGGCCAGGTCCTTGATGAGGGCGTGGGCGGCTTCGTGGCCCGTCTCTTCGGCGGAATTGACGAAGATCGCGATCCTTTTATGCGGCATGATATTCAGATGGTGAAGGGTGCACAGAGCGAAAACGGTCATGACGACCCCGGCCTTCATATCCAGGGCCCCCGGGCCGAAGATCTTATCGCCGGAGATATAGAAAGGCATCTTGTCGATCTTGCCGACCGGCCAGACCGTGTCCAGATGCGTGAGGACGAGGATCTGTTCGGGCTCCTTCTTCAGCCCGCCCGGGGCATATTCGATCAAGTGCAGATCCCCGATGTCCCTCTGGGGGAACCGGGTAAGCTTGGCCCCGGTCCTCTTGAATTCGTTGACGACGAAGGCCGAACAGACGTCCACGGCCTTTTTGTCCGAGGTCGGGGACTCTATGGCCACGATTTTCTTGAGCAGGTTGATCATCTCGCCTTGACGAGATTTGAAATAGCGGTTGAAATCCATTTTAGCCTCCGGGCCTTAGTTAGGGCTGCACCGTCAAATTATCACAAGTCCCCGGTTTATTCATCCGATTTTATCGGCCCGAATCACCGGGTTAGTACCCGGCTGGGAAATCGGCCGCATCTCCGGCCAAGCTCACGCGATCTTGAAGACGGAGCTGAAGAAGCGGACGAGGCGGCCCAATAGGCGCTGGCGTAGCTTGATGGCGTTCGAACGGCAGACTTCGTGGCAGCACAGACAATGAATGCACGGTTTTTTCAGGATCCGCGCCTTTCCGTCCTCCATACGGACGGCGTCGGCTAGGCAGACCTTGAAACACTCCTGACAGCCGTTGCACTTGTCCGCCGCGACCTCGGGAAGCAGGATGAGCCGGCCGGAGACGAAGGCGTAAATGGCTGACGGCAGCTTCCTTTCCAGCAAGCCGACCGGAAATGCGGCCTTCCTGAAGCCGTCCACCCGGACATCTTGAAGCCTTTCGCCCACGACATCGATGGAATCCAGGCGGGCCGTCCCCAGCCCCCTTTCGGCGGCATACCGAGTCGTCAGGATATCGTCGGGACCGAATCCAATGATCGACTGGGCGACGGCGTCCACGGCGACGGCGTCCCTGCCGGCGAGGACAAGGCCGACGGTCCGGGCCGGGCCCCCGGATGGACCGAGGCCTTCCATGGCCGTGACCGCGTCCATGAGGGTCAGCGCAGGGGGAAGACAGGAAAAAACGTCCACGAGCATCCGGCTGAAGGCCTCGTTCCGGGGAAACCGGTTGTGATATTTCAAACGGAGGCCGCAGGGGATGACGCCGAACATGTTCTTCACGGCCCCGGTGAAGGCGGTGAAGGCGTGCGTTTTCAATTTCGCCAGATCGATGATGCCGTCGGCGTCCAGGGCCGCGGCCGATATGTGGACGCTTGGGATCGCCTGCCCCCCCGGGCAAAGGACTTTCCGGAAACCTTCGGATTTGAGGTTGATGAGCCGGACGCCCATCTCCCGGCACATCTCTCGATAGCCCGAGACGAGGTAGCCGTCCTCGCCTTCGAACTGGATATCATCGCCCACGGTGACATCCATGTTCAGGTCCTTGAGGAGGCAAAGGACCTCCCGGGTGAAAAGGGGATGGGTGACGATGGCCCGCTCCGGCGCCGAGCCGGGGGAGAGGTGATTGATCTTGACGAAGACCTTGCTCCCCGGCTTCAGGACGCTTTCGATCCCGCCGATAAGGTCCAGCGCGGTTACGATCGACGAAGAAAGCTCCCGGCTTTCATAGCCGGGGCACCTGACGACGGAAACGCGCGATCTCATGGATTGGATATTATAGTCCTAATCACACGAAAAGAAATTCACGACCCTGCGCGAGTTGGACATGTAGATCGAAGCCGTCACGGGACATGTCCGGAACGGATTGCCGAAGTGCGGGTAGGCGAGCCCGCCGGCTATTCGGTTGATTTCCCCTTCGATTTCCCATACATTATTAGAGGAATGATTGCCGGCAGGATGAAGATTCTGAAACGATGCGTTTTCTTGATGGCGGCAGCCGCGCTCGTCCTGCTTCTCTTTCATTCCTTCGCCTCGGCCGAGGTCTTTTATCCCTGGAAGGACGTCTACATCGGGGCCCTGGAAGCGGCGGGTTGGCCGGGGATCGTCATCGCCCCGAACCGGGAGAGCGCGTTCGGTTTCGCCCTCAAGGTCGAGAAGGACGGCAAAGTGGCGGAACCCGGCGATTTCTTCGACCTCGTTTCCGAGGTTGGGCCGAACTCGCCCGACGGCCAATACGCCCGAATGAAATTCGACTTGAGTTTGCCTTTCAAACTGGGAAAGGACACGCCCATCCGGATCAAGCCTTCTTCGCGGTCGGACACCTTGACCCTGGAGTGGTCCCGTCAGGACGAAAAGACCGTCGTCGGCAGGATTCGATGCCCCGAAGGCATCAAGGTCTTCCTCGTTTTCTACTCGCCCTGGGATGTTCCGTCGATCTACCACCTTCAGGCCGACGGCTACGTCCAGGGCCAAAGCGGAGAGAGCCGAAAGCAGAATTTCCTCCTGTGGACGGACAGACCGTCCGAAGCGGCGCCGGCCGCAGCCCGCACGCTCGAACTCAGGTTTTCCACGGAGGACGAACGCAACCTCTATTTCGTGGCCGGGGTCGGCGAGGACGCGCGACTGACGAAGAACCACATCTACCGCTACAAGAACTCGAAGACCATCGATTCCATCCTCGAGGAAGAGGCGGCCGGCTACAGGAAAAAACGGGTGGCCATCGATGGGCTCTACGCCGGCGTCCCGGAAGCGATCACCAACAACCTGTTCTGGACGGTCCTTTATCAGCCCGGTCCGCACCGGCTCTACACCCCCGCCGGGCGGCGCTGGATCTTCCCCCGGCCAGACGGAACTCCCGACCACTGGACGATCTTCGAATGGGATTCGTTCTTTAACGCCCTCGAGCTTGCCGTCGAAAGCTCAAAGCACGCCGTGGACGCGGTCAAGGCGGTTCTCGAAACCCAATATCCGAACGGGAACATTCCCAACTGGCGGAGCCGCTTCGGAGGGACGCCGGACCGCTCCCAGCCCCCCGTCGGCGCCTATGTCGTCCTTAAGCTCTTCCAACGCGTCGGCGACATGGACCTTCTGAAACATGCCTATCCCTATCTCGAGAAGTGGCATTCCTTCTGGACCGCCAAGAGATCCAATGGCCAAGCCCGCCGCGACGGGAACGGCGACGGCCTCCTGGAATGGGGATCGGACGTCGAGCTCCTGGCGAAGAACGTCCCGCCCTGGGAGGAGAAAGTGCCGCCCAAACAGAGGGCCATGTGGGAGTCCGGACAGGATGATCTGCCCAACTGGGAGGATGCCGCTTACAGCGAAGAGACGGGCACGATGAAGATGAACTGCTTGGACCTCAACTGCCTATACGCCCTCGACTCCTGGTGCCTGTCGCAGATCGCGGACATGCTGGCCCAGGATGAAGACTCGCGCCTGTACCTCGACGAGTACGAGAAGATGAAATCCCTGGTCAACGCCAAGCTCTGGAACGAGCGTGAGGGTTTCTACTTTGACCGCCATTGGGACGGACGTTTCTCCACCAGGGCGGCGGCCTCGAATTTCTTCCCGCTCATCGCCCGCATCCCCGACGAGAGACGGGCCCTCCGCGTCCTGAAACATCTCATCGACCCGAAGAAATTCTGGGGCGAATTCGTCATCCCTACGATCGCCAGGGACGACCCCGCGTACAAAGATCAGCAATACTGGCGCGGCACGATCTGGCCGCCGACGAACTACCTCGTCTACCAGGGATTGAAGGCCTACGGCTTCGACGCCGTGGCCGGGGACTTCGCAAGAAAGAGCTCGGAGCTCTTTCTCCGAAGCTGGAAGAACTTCCAGCTCTGCCCGGAGAACTTCGACTCCCGGACCGGTGAGGCGGGCGGCCAGCGGTACCAGAGCTGGGGCCCGCTTTTCGCCTTGGTTGCCCTGGAGGAGTACCTGGATTTCACACCGTGGGAGGGTTTCCGGTTCGGCATGATCGCTCCCGAGGACAGCGGGACCCTGTCGCGGGTGGCCATCCAGGGCCGCCACTACGAAGTAGAGGTCTCCCGGAAGAGGACCGCGCTCCTGGAGGAAGGAAGGGACCTCATCCGGGCCGACGGGGGAGCTGTCTTCCGCCATTTTCTCTACAACGAGAGCGAGGTATCGTTCGAGATCAAATCCCTGGGCGACCGCGAGGTCAAGATCTGGTTCCTGAAAAAGGGCAAATACCAGCTCCTCATCAACAACCGCGAGGTCAAGATCTTCACGGGAAAGTCCGTGGCCTTCGACGTCCCGGCCGGGGACCACTCGGTCCTCATCCTGCTCGTCGAAGAAAAGGACTGAAATGATAATGGGAGGGACCATCACATGAGCCGATATTCAAGGCGCGAATTTATCAAGGCGGGAGTTGGCCTCGGCGCCGCGTCGATCGTCGCCGGAAAGGCCGCGCCGGCGTCGATCCAGACCACACCCGCCACGACGGGGGTCGTGCGTGTCGTCTCCAGCGGCAACGGGATCCGGGCCACGGAGAAGGCGATGGGGCTGTTGAAGACGGGCGCCGATCCTCTCGACGCCGTCATCGCCGGCGTCAATATCGTCGAGGACGATCCGGACGACATGTCGGTGGGTTACGGCGGGCTCCCCAACGAGGACGGCATCGTCGAGCTGGACGCTTCGGTCATGCACGGGCCGACCCACGATGCCGGAGCGGTGGCCTCCCTCAGGAACATCCGAAACCCTTCCAAAGTGGCCAAGCTGGTCATGGAGCGGAGCGACCACGTGCTCCTCGTCGGGGAAGGGGCGCTCCGGTTCGCCAAGGCCCACGGCTTCAAGGAAGAGGACCTGCTCACAGAAAAGGCCCGCGAGATCTGGCTTCGCTGGAAGGAGAACCTCTCTGAAGGGGACAATTGGTTCCCTCCCCCTCCCGAAAAGATGGCGGCCGAGCTCCGGCCTTTCCTTTTCACGTACGGGACGATCAACTGCGTCGCCATCAACGAGAGGGGAGACCTGGCCGGCGTCACGACGACGAGCGGGCTGTCCTTCAAGATCCCTGGGCGCGTCGGCGACTCGCCCATCATCGGAGCGGGGCTTTATGTAGACAACGAGATCGGGGCCGCCGGATCGACGGGCCGCGGTGAGGCCAATATCCTCAATCTCGGCAGCTATTCGGTCGTGGATTTCATGGGACACGGCCTTTCGCCGGAAGAGGCCTGCCTGAAGACGCTGGAAAGGATCGCCGTCAAAACGAAGCTCGAACCGCGCCTGTTGACCGAGGACGGCAGGCCTTCGTTCGGACTCAATTTCTACGCCATCAACAAGAAGGGCGAATACGGGTCGGCCTGTATGTGGAGCGGGGGCAAGTATGCCGTGCACGACGGCGCCGAGAACAGGCTCCGCGACAGCGCTTATCTCTATAAGGGGAAATAATAGTCGGTTATGAAGAAGCAGGTGCAAGCTTCGGCCCCGCCCCTTCTCAAGCGGCGGGGATAGTTCCCGCCTGTCTTACCGTTCTTCCAGGATGATGACCGCGCAGCCGTCGGCAAAAAGGCCCGGGCCGCTGTCAAACATCCGGCCGGCCCGGATATTGTTTCACTTTCTTGACATCGATCCGCGGCCGGGAATAATATCATTCCGCGATGAGCCAAATGGATCCCGAGCTTGAGGGGCGGGAGCGTCGTGTTGAGCAAAAAAGCAAATCTCAAGGAACTTGAATTCTAGGAGGTCTGACATGAGGTCTACGAGGTGGAGCCGGAGGGCATTCCTGCGGATGGCCGGGGGTATGGTGCCGGCCGCGTACGCGGCCAAAGCCGGCGGCCTCGACGGCGTCCTGGCCGCTTCGCAGTCGGTCGCGGACCGGACGCCCGAGGAGGTCGCCAAGGACGAATTCTACTGGCGGGAGATCCAACTGGCCTTCAAGCTGGACCGAAGCCTGATCAACCTGAACAACGGTTTCACCGCCCCGTGCCCCCGGGTCGTGCTCGAATCCGTCTGGCGCTACATGGACATGATCAACATGCTGCCCGTTCATTACCAGGGCCAGGTCGCCAACAACATCCAGACGATCCGCCGGCGGATGGCGGCGGAGTTCGGATGCGAGCCCGAGGAGTTGGCGCTAACCCGCGGCGCCAGCGAATCCCTGCAGATCGCCCAGAACGGGATCGACCTCAAGGCCGGCGATGAGGTGATCACGACGGAGCAGGACTATCCCCGCATGCTGACGACTTGGGACCAGCGCATGCGGCGCGAGGGGATCAAGGTGACGCGCCTCCAGTTCCCCGTGCCGACGACGCAGGATGATCTTTACAGGCGGTTCGAGAACGCCATCACGCCGAAAACGAAGGTCTTCCATTTCTGCCACATCACCAATCTGACGGCCCAGATGTTCCCGGTGCAGCGGCTCTCCCGGCTGGCCCGTTCGAAGGGGATCGTCACGATCGTCGACGGCGCGCACGCGTTGGGACAGTTCCCGTTCAAGCTGCGGGACCTCGAGTGCGACGCCTACGGCGTCAGCCTGCACAAGTGGCTGCTGGCGCCGATCGGCAACGGCTGTTTGTACGTGCGCCGGGAGATGATCCCGCGGTTTTGGCCCCTCCAGGCGGCGCCTGAACAGCAGGACAACGATATCCGCAAGTTCGAGGCCATCGGGACGCACCCGTGGGCCATCCGGGCGGCGCTCGGCGAAGCACTGGCGTTCCATCAGGCCATCGGGGGCGAGCGCAAGGCGGCGCGACTGCGCTACCTGACGCTGCGCTGGGCGAACGCCCTCAAGGTCCATCCGCGCATCAGGATCCTGTCAAACCTCGGCGAGCCCGCGGAAACGTGGGCGGTCGCGGCGGTCAACATCGAGGGGACCGACGTCAGGGACCTCGCCCGGTTCCTGATGGACCAGTATCGGATCGTCGCGGTCCCGCTCGTCGGGGGAGCCCCGCCCAACCAGGTCTTCGATTACCAGGCCCTCAGGGTATCGCCGAACGTCTACACGACGATCGAGGAGATCGACACGTTCGTGGAGGCCATGGAAGCCGCCCTCAAGAACGACGTTCCTTCCACGGATCCCGAGGCCGGCGGCGGCATGGAGGAACCCATCGTTTAGGCGAAGAGGTTTGAGAAAGGGGAGGATTCCTATGAAGAATCTGGTACCTTTGGCCGTTGTGGCACTTGCCTTAGCCCTCATCGCGGGCGGGACCGTGGCCTATGCCCAGGGCACTTTTAAGATCCCGTTCAAGTTCGAAGCGGGCGGCAAAAAGTTCCCGCCGGGCGAATACCGGGTGGACCAGAAGGAAGACGGGCCGATCACCCTTCGGCAGGAATCGACCGGCAAGGAAGTCCAAATCCCCTTCATCATGAAGCTGGTGCAACCAAAACCGCCCATCGAGGAGCCCCAGCTTGTCTTCGATATGGTGGGGAACTTCGAGCCGTCGTATACGGAATACGTAACAGACTACCTGCTGGCGGAAGTATGGCTGCCCGGGCAGGATGGTCTCCAGGTGCACACCTTGAAGGGAGCTCACCAGAACCAGACCGTCAAGGGGGAGATGGCGAAAAAATAGGCTGGGATTATCGTTCTTCCAGAATGATGACGGCATATCCGTCGGCGAAGAGGCGTTGGGCCAATTTGCGGGCGGCGTCGCCGTCGGAAGCTTTGATCCGGACCCGGTAATAGACTTGGGTCGATGTCTTGAAGAGGGCGATATAGACTCCTTCGTAATTCCCTTTGAGCTTGCGGGCGAGGTTCAAAGCG
>JALHVH010000080.1 GCA_022867105.1 Candidatus Aminicenantota bacterium | reverse complement strand
GTTCATCGGCCGGTAAAGACCCATGGCGAAAAAGATCATCGAACTTCAGAACCTGGCCAAGACCTACAAGGTCGGGGACACGGAGGTCCAGGCCCTGCGGGGCATCTCTTACAGCGTCGACGAGGGGGCTTTCGTGGCCATCATGGGTCCCTCCGGCTCGGGAAAATCCACCCTGATGAACATCATCGGCTGTCTGGACAAACCCACGTCCGGAAACTATATCCTGGAAGGCGAAGATGTTTCCACCTTCGACAAGAACAAGCTGGCCCGCATCCGGAACCAGAAGATCGGATTCGTTTTCCAGACCTTCAATCTCCTTTCCCGGACCTCGGCCCTCGAGAACGTCGAGCTTCCCCTTCTCTACTCCAACGTCCATACTAAGCAGAGGCACGAGATGGCCCTCCACGCCCTGGAATCCGTCGGTCTCAAGAACCGGGCCCACCACAAGACCAACCAGCTTTCCGGCGGCGAGCAGCAGCGGATCGCCATCGCCCGCGCTCTGCTGAACAACCCGGCGCTGATCCTGGCCGACGAACCGACGGGGAACCTGGACACCAAGACGAGCAGCGAGATCATGGACATCTTCACCAAGCTCAACGTCGAGAAAGGGATCACCATGGTCATGGTGACCCACGAATCGGACATCGCCGCCTACGCCCGGAAGAGGATCCATGTTCGGGACGGGCAGATCATCCGCGAGGATTAATTCCATGAACAAGGAGTCATTTCCATGAACATCCTGCGCACGAGCCGGATCGCGCTCCGGGCCCTGGCCCGGAATAAAATGAGGTCGTTCCTGACGGCCTTGGGCATCATCATCGGCGTCGGGGCCGTCATCGCCATGGTCAGCCTCGGCGAGGGCGCCAAGAAGGGCGTCGAGGAGCGGTTCAATTCCCTGGGGACGAACCTCCTGAACGTTTTCCCCGGCAGCCGGAACGTCCACGGGGTCCACAGCGGCGGCGGCGGCTGGCAAAGCCTCAAGGCCGAGGACGCCGAGGTCATCGCGACCCAGTGTGACGCCGTGAAATACGTATCGCCGTCGGCCAACTCCCGGGGCCAGGTCATCTACGCGAACAAGAACTGGAACACGTCCATCCAGGGGACCGGAGCCCGATATCCCGAGGTCCGGAACTGGGAGGTTGAATCGGGGACTTTCTTCGATGAAACCCATGTCAAGGCCGCGGCCAAGGTTTGCGTCCTCGGGAGCGAGGTCAAGAAGTCCCTTTTCGAGGACGAAGACCCCCTCGGCAAGGTCATCCGGGTCAAGAAGATCCCGTTCCGGGTCCTGGGCGTCCTGAAATCCAAGGGCGAAGCCGGCGGATTCTTCAACCGGGACGACATCATCGTCATCCCTTATACGACGGTCATGAAAAGGCTTTCCGGCGAGGATCACATCAACAGCATTGACATCCAGGCGGTCTCGATGGAGCGGACGGTCGAAGCCCAACGCCAGATCGAGGAGGTCCTCCGCATCCAGCACAAGATCGCCCCCGGGGCCGATGACGACTTCCAGGTCCGGAACATGTCCGAGATCGCCGAAGGCGCGGCCCAATCTACCCAGATCCTGGGCATCCTGCTCGGGAGCATCGCCTCCATTTCGCTCCTCGTGGGCGGTATCGGTATCATGAACATCATGCTGGTTTCCGTGACGGAGAGGATCCGGGAGATCGGCATCCGGATGGCCGTCGGGGCGCGGGAAAAGGACATCCTCCTCCAGTTCCTGACCGAGGCGGTGGTCCTCAGCGTCCTGGGCGGCGCCCTGGGGATCGCCTTCGGCATCGGCAGCTCCAAACTGATGAAGTTCATCCCCATTTTCGCCGGGTGGAAGACCATCGTGTCGCCCTCCGCCATTGCCCTGGCTTTCGTGTTTTCCGCTTCCGTGGGGATCTTTTTCGGCTTCTATCCCGCCCGTAAGGCATCCAAGCTCGACCCGATCGATGCTCTCCGGTATGAATGATCGTTGACATGAGACAAGGAGACCCAAGATGAAATCTCGCACTCTAGGAACCCTGGCCCTCCTCACGCTGGGGACCGTGATGCTCGCGTTCGGCCAGCAGGAGGAAAACCCCCTTGCCCTCTCCCTCGAGGACTGCGTCCTGAGGGCGATGAAGAACAACCTCTCGGTGGCCATCCAGGTCCTGAACCCGGAGATCTCGGTCGCTTCGGTCTCGCGCGCCCAGGAAAAGTTCCTTCCCAACCTGTCGTTCAGTTTCAACAAGAGAAACACCGATACGGCGTCCTATTCCTGGCTGGACGCGGCGGGCAGTGTCATCAACAAGATGAACGATTACACGGTCCAGCTCAATGAAACGATCCCCGGGGGCGGCTCGCTGGGCCTGTCCCTAAACTCCAACAAGAACGACTCCAACCGGAGCTTCCAGACCATCAATCCCCGCTTCGGCAGCACGCTGACCTTCAATTTTTCCCAGCCGCTCCTGAAGGATTTCGGTTGGAACATCAGCCGCAGGGAGATCCTCATCGCCCAGAACGACCTGGCCATTTCGGAGAACCAACTCGAGCAGACGCTTATGGAGACCATCTACTTGGTCGAGGACGCCTACTGGAACCTCGTCTACAGCATCGACAATCTTGAGGTCAAACGCCGGTCCCTCAAGCTGGCCCAGGACCTGCTGGACAAGAACAGACGGTCCGTCGAGGTCGGCCAGCTGGCCCCGATCGAGGTCCTGAGCGCCCAGGCCGAAGTGGCGACCCGGGAAGCGGACATCCTCCAGGCGGAGGCCCAGGTCAAGAACAACGAGGACCGGCTGAAGATGATCCTCAACCTCTCCGCGGAGGAAGAGAAGGCCTTCACTTCGATCGAACCCAAGGACAAGCCGAAGTCCCAGGAAACGAAAATGGCCCTGGACGAGGCTTTAGTGACCGCCATGGAGAGCCGTCCGGAACTCAGGGCCTCCCGGATCGGCCTAAAGAACCAGGAGCTTAACGTCACCTACGCCAGGAACCAGCTCCTGCCTGGGCTCAACCTGACGGCCTCCTACTGGAGCCCCGG
>JALHVH010000079.1 GCA_022867105.1 Candidatus Aminicenantota bacterium | reverse complement strand
TTCGAGCGTCTTTTGCTTGAGGTAGTTGACGCCCTCGATGAAGCCGGACAGCCGAAGGACGTCCTCGGCCATGCGCTCGCCCCACTGGCCGCGGGCCCTGGTGCTGCTCAGGGCTTGACGGAGCTGCTGGGTCGTCTCCTGCAGCAGGGCCGTCTGCTCCGCCGTGTACTTCAGCTGACTGGACACTTGTCCGAATTTCTGCTCCCGGTCCTTCTCCAGGCTCTGCATCAGGTCCTCGACCTTTCTCAGGTCGCACTTCATGCCCTCGAGGCTCTGGTCAATGAGCTTCTTCTTGCCCTCGAGCTCCTTCTCGCCCAAGTTGGATTGTTTGGACAGGGTCTCGTTGGCCAGCTTCAGGAATTCGTCGGTGTTCCTTTTCAGGGCCTCGAGCGATAGGGCGCCGAACGAGTCCCGGATTCGGCCAAGAAGAGAATCGAGGTCTTTGACCTTTTCGGCCTCCGTCTGGCTCATCAGCTCCCGGGCCAGAGACCCGGCCTCCCGCCTGCGAAGAAGATGGATGACGAGGAAGACGGCGACACCGAAGACCGCGCCCGCTCCGAATGCCAGAAGTTCAGGCATCTCTTCCCTCCGTTTGTATTCATATTACTTCAAAACTCCCGGACTGTCGTCAACTATCGGACCAAGATCCGCTTCCTGGACCCTCCAGCCCGGCTTGATATCTCCGGATATCGTCCGCTTTTTTGAGGTTTTGACTTGTCCCGGCCGACTGTTATAGATTGTTTTCCATACAGTCCGTCAAGGAGCAGAGAGCCCATGTTCGAAAGAGACGGATACCGGGTGGCCTGTCCGGAGGAGATCGAAACTCCGGCCTTGTTGGTCTTCGAGGCCTGCCTGGCCCATAATATCAAGACCGTCATCGACCTGGCCGGAGGCCCGGCGAACCTCATGGCCCATGTCAAGACCCACAAATCGACCGAGGTCCTGCGGCGTCAGATGGCCGCCGGGATCAGCCGCTTCAAGACAGCCACGCTCACGGAAACAGAGATGGTCGCGGCGGCCGAAGGGCCGCAGGCGCTTCTGGCCTATCCGCTCGTCTCGCGCGTCAAGATCGACAGGTTCATCTCCCTGCAAAAGAAATATCCGAGGACCCGGTTCCAGCTCATCACGGCCCACGCGGAGAACGCGGCCGTGCTGTCGGCGGCGGCCGAGAAGAACGGGGTCAGGCTGGAGGTCATGGTCGACCTCGACGTGGGGCAGCACCGCACGGGGATCGGGCTGGAAGACGCCGGGGCGCTCTATCAATATATCGCTGCTCTCCCCGGCCTCGTCCCGGCGGGAATCCACGCCTACGATGGGCATCTTTCGGACCCGGACCCGGCCATCAGGGAAGCCGATGCTCTGGCCTGCCTCGAGCAGGTGCAAACGCTGGCCCGGCAGATGGAGGCCCGCGGACTGCTCGTGCCGTTCAAGGTCATGGGAGGCTCGTTCACGTTCCCGACCTACGCCCGGGCGGAAGGCGTTCTGGCTTCTCCCGGGACATGGGTCTATTGGGACCAGAACAACCTGACCCGTCTTCCCGAAATGCCGTTCCGGCCGGCCGCGCTTGTCCTGGCCCAGGTCATAGACGTGATGCCGGAACGAGGGCAGGTGACTCTGGACCTCGGGTCTAAGGCGATCAGCGCGGACATGGGTCGCATCCTGGGCGCGCCCCGCGCCAGGCTCCTGCTCCAGAACGAAGAGCATGCCGTGATCGCGACCGAAGGGCACGACCTGAAACTGGGAGATCACGTCCTTGCGGTGCCGGGCCACGTCTGTACGACCGTCTTCCGCTACCCCGGCTCGTGGTTCATCGACGCGTCCGGGAACGTGGCGGGCTGGAACGAACATGCGGCAAGAGACCGCGGGCCGTTGCCGGATTGACTGTGGGCTGGGTTCATAGCTTGGACGGGACGGCTAAACCTTCAAGGTCCGCTCAGTCCATCCCGTCCAAGCCCCCAGCCCGCACGAAACGTAAGAGAACCATTTTTTCTTGTTTTTCGGTAAAAGTAATCGTATCCCGCGCAGGCGATGACACCCCAAACGCCCTGAATCAGATGGTCGGCCCTTCCCCTCCACCCTCAGCCTCCTCGACGGCTTGGTCTATCTCCTGCTCGAAGCCCTCGTCCATGTCCTCCCCCATTTCCTTGCCCATCTTCTTCATCCAGCGGGCAACGCTCTTGGGGTCGTTTTCATCCAGCCCGGCGAGTTTCGACGGATCGGCCAGATCCTCAAGGCGGCTCTCCTCCGAACGGAAAATGGTCACCCTGGAGACGAGCTTCTTCACGGCTGCGCTGCCGCAGCTCTTGCATTTCGGTTCGAGCGCGGAGCTTACGGACAGCGTGATGAAGGTCGACTTTTTTCCGCAGTCGGCGCAGCGATATTCATAAATAGGCATCCCGAATGCCCCTTATATCAACACTCCATCGGTCCAGCCGAGCTTGACGAGTTCGATCCGGTCCTCGCCGCTCACGCCCAAATGGTACCGGGTGTCCGCGAGGAAGATGTGGTGGGGCGTCGGCTGCATGGGTTTGTCTTCGCCGAAAAATTCCTTCCGCCGGGCTTCGAGGACCCTCAGCCCGGTCGCGTCAGCGGACACGGGATCCCGGCTGACGATAAGCCCCTTGTATTCCCAAACGTATTCCTTGCTGTAGTTGTGAGGACCGATGGCGTGGAACAGCGGGGTCAGCATGACCAGGACGTTCAGCCTCGTCCTGCCCTTGACATGAGGCAGGTCCCAGATCTTGGCCAGGTCGGCGCAGGTGTCACCGTGCCAGGCGGAAGGATTCGGGGTGAACATGATGTAGTTCTTGATCAGACTCCCCATGCCGGACCAGTGGTGGGCGCGGGCCGGACGGGCGTTGACGAAAGCCGTGGCTTCCTTGAATATGGGGTTCGTCAGCACGCCGCGGTCGTCGATGGAGATCCGCCCCTCAGGGACCCCCGCGTCGAGGACGCGCCGCTTGATGGCCTGCTCGACCTGGGTCGTCGTCGGGATGTAATTCCATGTGTTGGTTTTAATACCCACCGTATCCTCAGGCCTGATGATCGTCTTCCAGGCCTTGACCGGGTCTTTTTCGCCGAGGAGCGTCGTAACGGCTTCATCGAGCATCCGCTGGATAACATCCGCGTTCGGCGTCCCGGAGGCATCCAAAGCGTCCTTGTCCCTGATGAGGACGACCTTCACCTTCTCCGCCGCCGCTTGAGCGGGTTGGCCGTTCAAGGCCGGGATGAGCGCTCCGGCCAGGGGCACCACCGACGCGGCTTTGATGAAGTCCCGCCGGGTCATGACTTTTTTCTCCATGATCATGCCTTCTTTATTTTCCGATCCTCGTTTCGGTCCGCCGAAGCTGGCCCTCGGCGAATTCCCGGGTCGGCGCCTGAAAAACGATGACGAGCACATCGCTTTTCCGCCGCGCCGCGGTCCATTTCCCGTCCTCGGTC
>JALHVH010000078.1 GCA_022867105.1 Candidatus Aminicenantota bacterium | reverse complement strand
TGCCGTCTCGCTCGACCGGCAAGATCCAGTGCCCACACCTGATAGTCCCCGCCGCGATTAGAGACATACGCCAGCTGCGAGCCGTCCGGCGACCATGCCGGGTCAGCATCGTCCTCAGGCCCTGAGGTCAGTTGTTCCGCTGTGCCGTCCGCGTGTCTGAGCCAGAGATCGCCGAGAGCCGAAAAAGCGATCAGCCGGCCGTCAGGGGACGGCACCGGACTGTAAATCCCGTGGACGGGCAGCCTTTGGCCGGGGGTGGGGAGCTCCGGAGACATCTGCTTGTAGTTTTTTCGCGCCAACGTAATCCGGGCGGAAAAGGGGATCGTGCCGCGTGTTCCGCTTTTCGTATCCAAGGTGCGGATCTTCCCGCCTGCGACATACAACAGGAGGTTTCTGTGGGGCATCCATCGTGGCGCATAGCCGGACAGATCCCGTTCGTCGGTCAATTGGATAGGGTCACCTCCCTCCACAGGCACGGACCAGATCTGGAGCTCGCCGGCCTTTGGCGATAGAAAAAAGAGCTGCCGGCCGTCGGGCGACCACGAAGGAGCTTGGTCGGTCGGTCCTTTTGTAACCTGCCGAACAGAGCCTCCGTCGGAAGCCATGACGGTAACGCCACCCTGCCGGATACAAGCGATCCATCTCCCATCGGGTGACCATGCAGGAGACTGAGCTTCTTCTGCTTCTGACTTGATCTTCTGCGGGCTTCCTCCTTGGGTAGGGATCGTCCACAGGCCACCGCGACCCGCCCCCCAAAAGACTATGGTGCGACCGTCTGGAGACCAATTCGGCTGGAAGTCAAATTCGTGGAAAGTGAGCTGCCGCGGCTTGCCTCCGGAGATGGGTACGACGAAGAGCCCCCCATCTGATCGAAGAGAAGAAAAGACGATGGACATGCTGTCGGGCGACCAACATGGATACAAGTGCTCGTCTGGGTGCGTGATTGCGTCCGTGAGCAGCCTCGCGTTTCCATTGCTTGTATCCAGAATCCAAATCTGTGACCACAGTTGAAGCGCCAGATAGCGGCCGTCCGGCGAGGGCGACGCTTCCATATCCGTACCCTCGTGAAACTCAAGATCCAAAACCGTGCGACGTCCGCTCCGGCATTGGGCGAAAAGAAGCGGCAGTATAAGCAATGCGACGATTCCCAAAGCAGGACGCGGGTGTTTGCATAGGCCTTGATGCGAAATTGCTTTTTTCACGGCGCGGGAGATAATCACTCTAGCCCTTGAATCTCCCCTCATCACTATGTCGATAATATATCGCCAGTCGCGCGGCCATGTCAAACGCCGCAATTAGTGTCGGCGGAAGAGCATGCTGGGGCAAAAAACCCTCAAAAATCCATCAAAAATCAGGGTCGGTGATCTTCTTCTCTTCCCAGGTCCCGCGTGCCGACAACGCGAACCACCAGCCCTCCAAATCGGCGGTCATAGGCGTCCTGAATCCCCGGGCAAACAACGAAATTCCGGCCGCGGGGATAAGCCTCGCGGAAAACGGCGAGGGATGCCGGATCGAAGCGGTCGGGATTGACCTTGCATTCGACAGCGTCGACTTCTCTCCCGCGGCGCTGTTGGAGTTACCGGCGCGCTCGTCAGAATTGGGAATCGATTGCTCCACACGCGTTGGATCATGGCGGCTGACCCCAGACGACCCGAAGGTCATATTAAACAAAATCCTACACGACGCTCGGCTCGTTAAATGACCCTAACAGACTGTAAGCTTTCTCCCGGAACAACCGCAAGCACGCGTCCACCGCGTTCGGGTCGTATTGGGTACCGCGTCCGCGCTGGATTTCTTCCAACGCGCGGTCCGTGCCCAGCGATGGGCGGTACGGGCGATGGGACGCCATGGACTCCACCACGTCCGCCACGGCCAGGACCCGTCCTGGCACCCCGATTGCGTCGCCCGCCACGTGAGCCGGGTACCCGGAACCGTCCAGGCGCTCATGTTGCTGGGCCACGGCATTGGCGATGGGCCACGGAAACTGGATGGGCTTCAGGAGTTCATACGCCACGCTTACATGGGTCTGGACCATCTGGTATTCCAACGCGGTCAAGCGCCCTGGTTTGCTGAGGATTTCCGCCGGAATCGCGATCTTGCCCAGATCATGGACCAGCCCGGCCGTGCGGATCCCCTCCACGACGTCACGTGCTAACCCCATCTCGGTTGCGATGGACCGCGCCAGGTCCGATACGCGACGCTGGTGGCCCGCGGTGTAGGGATCCCTGGATTCCACAACGGACGCCATCAGGTCAATGATGCCACCCAGGGTCTTTCGCAGCCGCGCCAGGGTCTCCGCCAAGGTTTCATGCGCCCGCTGCTTCTCGACCAACCCCACCAGGACTTCTGCCGCTGCGCGGAGGAACGCCTCCTCATGCGCGTTACGCACGTGCCCCGGCACCAAGTACACGTTCAGTACGCCCAGCACGTGGTCGTCCTTCAACAACGGTACGCAATAATGACCGTGTGGCTTGATCCCATCGTATCGGACGTCATGGCGTTCATCCACGGAGTCCGCAAACTGTACCGTGCGCGTGGCCGCCGCCCGCCCGCACATGCACCGTCCGAAGGGTACTTCGTGACACGCGGTCAGCAGAGCCTGATGGAGGGAGGTCTGTGCGCGCATGAACAGCGTCTTGGATTCCTCCTCAACCAGGAAGATGGCTCCCTTGCGCTCCACGGCCAGCCACGGAAGCGTGACGATGCGCTCCAACACCTGCTGCAGGAGGTCATCCATGGGCGTGTTGGTGACGGCCAAGCGCAGCAGGTCATTAAGAGCGGTCTGGATGTTGGCGTTCCGTACCAACTCCTCCTTGGCCCCTTGTAGTTCGGTCACATCCTCCGACAGGTGGACGAAAATGCGATGCCCCTCGGGCGTGGACGTCGTGGTGGGGTACACGGAGGATTTCATCCAGATGCCGTGTTCCGCGTCAAACAACACGCGTTCCTTGGAACAACCGGAACTACAAGCTTCCTCCAAGGGACATCCCGGGAAGGGATGGTCCAACCCATGGATTGCGTTTGGGCAGTACTTGCCGGCCAGGGATGCCGGGGTCACCCCGAAATTTTTCTCGAACGCAGCGTTTGCTTGCAAGATGGTGTGCTGCGCGTCCACCAACAAGGCGAAGAAGGGTAGCGCGTCCAGGACGACTTGGACCGTCAGACCGCAGTCAATCGATGGCGGTGTCGCCTTCAACGCGTTCACGTCTTTGTCCATACGAGTGCTCTAGAAAATCGTCAGAAGACAAGCTACACCTGCCGCGCGGTCTGTCCAATCCCAATCGGTTTTTGGCTCTCTGGCACGAACGCCCCGTCCGTACCGGCACGAGTTCGGTCGCGCCAGGGCGACCGAAAAGAGAAGCGGCCGTCCCAAGTGCCTAGCGACGTTTACACCAGTGCATTGACGACAATTACAACTGTGCACGTTTGACAGTGGGGGCATGAAAAATATAAGAATTTGCTTTTTCCGAGCGAGCTGAATTCCTGCCCTTGGCGTTGAATCCCCCCTCATAACCATGCCGATACTTTATCACTGGCCGCACGGCGCTGTCAACAGCCCCGGAAATCGGCGCATGAAGAGCCGGTGGGGGCAAAAAACCCTCTCGCACCGGCTAAAAAACGAAAAATTGACCCGAAAGATCTATCAAAAATCAGGGTCGGTGATCTTCTTCTCTTCCCAGGATCCGAACTTGGCGAGCAGGGGCTTGATGTCCGCGGCCTTGCCCACGACGACGAGGACGTAGTCGTTCGCGGGGAGGAACGACGCGGCCGCTTTGCCGGCCCCGGCCACGTTCACGACTCCGATCCCGGCCAGGTACTTGCCGTAGTAATCGAAGCCCAGCTTGTAGAAGGCCAGCCGGACAAAAGCCGCGGCCTTGTCTGCGTTCGTCTCGAGGGTTGGCGGGAATTGGCCCTGGATATAGTTCCGGGCGCTTTCCACTTCCTCGGCGCTGAAGCCCTGCCCTGTTCCCTTCTTCAAAAGATCGTAGGTGATGTCGAGCATCTCGCCGATCTTGGAATTCTGGGTATAGGAGGTGGCGCTGAATAGGCCGCCGGCGGCCCACGTTTGGAAAGAACTTCGGGCGCCGTAGGTCAGGCCCCTCTTGATCCGGAGCTCGGTGTTGAACCAGGAGGTGAACCGTCCTCCGAAGAGCGTGTTCATAACGGACGCTTCCGGAGTGACCTTGTCGCCCATGGGGTAGCCGGGCGCGCCCATCACGAAATAAGCTTGGGTGGCGTCGGGCTTATCCACGAGGACGAGCTTCGGCCCTTTGGGCCTGGGCAGGGCTGGGATATCGAGGGCCGGGGCGTTCCCGCTTGCGGCCTTCCATCTGCCGAGAGTGGCCTTGAGCAGTCCGGCGAGCTTGGCCCTGTCGATATCGCCCACGACCGCGGCGACGGCCCGGTCCGGCCTGAAGCGCGCCTTGTAGAAACCCCTGATGTCCTGGATCGTTATCTTCGCGAGCGCGCTCTCCGTGCCCAGGGCCAAGTGTCCCATGGGATGGGCGCCGAAGTAGGCCTTCTGGAAGTAATAGCGCACGGCCGATCCGGGGTCGTCTTTGACGGCCTTGATGTTGTCGATCCGCTTGGCCCGCTCCTTCGCGAACTCGTCTTCCTTGAAGGCCGGCTCGATCAGGCAGTCGGCGGCGATCTCCATGAGCTTCGAGAAGTGCTCGGAGAGGCTTTCGGCGCTGACTTGGGCGTATTCTTCGGTAGCCGAGACCCCAAGGTCCGCGCCCATGAAGTCCAGCGCTTCGGCGACGGCGTCGGCGCTCATTTTGGTCGTTCCCTTGAGCAGAAGGTCGGCCGTCAGGTTGGCGGCGCCCTCGAGGGCGGCAGGCTCATAAGCCGAACCGGCGCCCCGGATAAACATTCGGAAACTCACGATGGGCACTTCGGAGCTCTTGAGGCAGTAGACGGTGAGCCCGTTCGGGAGGACGATCTTTTCGGGCGCTGGGAGTTTGAAGGCGCCTTCCCCGGGAACGGAGACAAGCAGCAGCACGAATAGCAGCACGAATGCGGCGACCGTGGTCCGGAACGTGCTCTTCATTTCGCACCTCCCTCGGGAATGAGCTTGCCGACGGTCTTGTTGTTCTCCGTGAAATACTTTCCGGCGGCCGCGCGAACTTGGTCCCTCTGGACCGCCGCGTAGCCGTCCATCTGAGCGAAGAGCTTCTCGAAGCTCCCGTAGAGGACCTCGGACGCGCCCATCTGGTTGGCCTTGCCGGAGATCGTCTGGAGGCCGGAGTAGAAATCGCTGCGGATGATATTGAGCGCTTTCTTGTATTCCTGTTCCGTGATCCCGTCCTTACGGAGCTTGTCCAGCTCTTCGTCGATCACGGCCTCGAGCCTGTCGAGATCGGCTCCCGGCCTCGGCTTGACATAGATCGTGAACAGCTGCGGGTCGATGGTTTCACTGATCCCGCCATAGACGCTGATGGCCAGCTGCTCCTCGCGGACCAGGCGGCGGTAGAGGCGGCTGCTCTCACCCCGGAGGAACGGTTTTTCCAGAATGGATAGGGGATAGAAGTCCGGGTCCTGGCAGTTCGGGCCGTGGAAGACCATGATGAAGGACGGCGTCTGGGCCTCCTTGCGGATGATGACCTGCTTCACCCCCATCTGGGGCGGCTCGACGGTCGTGACGGGCGGAGGCGGCGCCCCGGCCGGGATCCCGCTATAATATTTCTTGATGAGGTCGAGGGCCTTGACGCTCTCGAAGTCCCCCACCAGGATGAGGACGGAGTTGTTGGGCGAGTAATAAGTCCTGTAGTAGGCCATGACCTCGTCCCGGCGCCAGCTGAGGATGTCGCTCATCCAGCCGATGACGTCCCAATGGTAGGGATGGGCCATGATGGCCGTGGCCCGGACGTTCTCCTGGAGGATGGAGTCGTTGTCGTTCTCGACAGCCATCCGCCTCTCGGAGGCGATGACCCCCCGCTCGGACTCGAAGACCTCCGGGACGAAGGTCAGGCCCTGCATCCGGTCCGCCTCCATCTCGATCATGGACTCGAGGGCAGCTGCCGGGAACCAGTCGGTGTAGGCGGTCAAATCGTCGGCCGTGTAGGCGTTGTTCGAACCACCCTGGAACTCCATCCGGCGGTCGAACTCGCCCGGCCCGAACTTAGCCGTTCCGTTGAACATCAAGTGCTCGATGAAGTGGGACGAGCCCGTAAGCCCGGGCCGCTCGTTGCGCGAGCCGACGCGGAAGAACGTGAAAAGGGCGACGTTGGGGATGCCGTGGTCCTCGACGAGAAGGATCTTGAGCCCGTTGTCAAGCTTGTGGACCTGGACGTCTTCCTTCCGGAACGACGCACCAAGGAAAGTCGTCAGAATGATGACGGAAAGAACGAAGACGAGAGTTTTTCGCCGCATGCATTCACCTCCCGGAAAAACGCTGGGCATGATGGATCAAGGCCTGTATATATCACACCCGGGCGGTTCCGTCCACCCGGGCCGGCCCTATTTTGTCCGGACAGCCAGGGCAATTTGGCCACGCGCTCGTTCCCGTGGTCGCCGGTGATCTTTCGCGTATCCAAAATGATGTTGAGCCTGCCCCCTGGGCAAGGCCATTTGACAGGACCGCGCTTCCGAATATAAAATTCACCCGAAGTGCGGATTTTTCAACCTTTTAAAAGCATCCGGGCTAAGGCCGCCCTGTTGGTCCTTCTTCTGACGGCCGCGACGACGGTCGTTTCCTATCTCATCACCGTCCGGATTATGAACACCCATATTACGGGCGAAATCATCAAGAGGGCGGAATCGCTCTCCCGGAGCATCGCCTCGGCCGCCGGCTTCAATATCCTGTCAAAGGACCTCCTCGGTCTCGACAACATGGTCTTCAAAATCAAATCCTCCAACCCCGACATCGAGCGGATCGCCATCCTTGGGCCGGAGGGGAATATCATCGTCGACAGCGACATCCAGCAGGCCGGCGGTACGTATACGCGGGCCAAGGGGGCTGTCTTCAAGACAGGCGGGGACGGGACCGTGATCCGGGAGACCGAAGGTCCATCGGGCAGGACCTTCGAAATCGAAAGTCCGGTCGTGTTCATGGACAAGAGCCTCGGCTCGGTCGTCCTCGGAATAAACCGGTCGGTCCTGACCGGCGCGCAGAAGGAAGCCCGCCGCAAGATCGGCTGGCTTTTCGGCGTCGTCCTCGTCC
>JALHVH010000006.1 GCA_022867105.1 Candidatus Aminicenantota bacterium | reverse complement strand
GGGATTCATCCTCAGCGCTGTCCTCTGCGGTATCCTGGCCATCGCCTTCCTCGTCCGCTACCGGTTCTCTTGTCTTAACTTCTTCTTCCTTCCCGTTATCCTGGCCGGCTATTACCTCGGCAAGCGGAAGGGCGTCCTCCTGGCCACCCTCTGCGTCCTGCTCGTCGCGCTCTATTTCGTCTTCGAGGAGAATGTCTTTGGAGGCACTGTACATCTCTCCTTTGACGAACTCGTCAACGTCATCACCTGGGGTGGCTTCCTCATCCTGACCGGTGGCATCCTGGGAGCGGCCGCCGAGCAGAGGGAAAAGAAGCTCCAGGACATGAAGCAGGCCTACGCGGGGATCTTAGCCGTCCTCCTCAAGTACCTGGAGGTCGCGGACGAAAAAGAGACCCGGTCGGTCCGCATAGCCCGCCTGGCCGGAGGGATGGCCGAGAGGGCGGGCCTCAACCGTCGGGACGTCGAGAACATCAAGTCGGCCACCCTCCTCTGCGAGGTTGGAGAGCTGAGCTCGAGCCTGACGCTCTTCGAGGACGTGGCGAGCTTCATGGGGCTCGAAAAAGGAACGGGGTCGGGGCTGACTGACAAAGAGCACGTCCTTCTGAAGACGACGGCCTCCCTCATCAAGGAGATCGAACCCCTCCTGGAAGGCTATTTCCAGCATTATGTACACGATATCGAGACAACGGACAAGTTCCTCGGCGGGATCCCCCTCGGGTCCTCCCTGATCGCTCTGGCCGAGCTTTACGACAGGATCATGACCCAGGGGGCCGCCCACCTGGGTCATTTGGAGATTCGCTCCGTCCAGGACCTTCAAGCCCTGAAAGGGCGGGCGTTTTCCGAACAGGCCATCCGGGCCCTGCCTGGGCACTCGTCTTGAAATCCCACCGGTTTCAAAGAACGGATCGGCCCCTGCCATGAGGGGTATCAAGGGCCGGACGGAAGCCAGCCTCGTTTTAGGCCTCGACCTGGCAGGCTCGCCGCGGCGACCGACCGGCGCCTGCCGTTTTGCCAAAGGTCGGGCGCGGACGAGGCTCCTCTACGCTGATGAGGAGATCCTGGGTTATGCTCTGGAAGAACGGCCCGCCCTCGTCGCCATAGATGCGCCCCTCATGCTCCCTCCCGGACGTGCGTCCATCCACGATAGGAACGATTCCCACTACCGGGTCTGCGACCTGGAGCTCAGGCGGCGGAAGATCCCATTTTTCCCTATAACCCTGGGCCCGATGAGGGGCCTGACGGAAAGGGGGATGCTCCTGGCCCGAGAGATGGAGCGGCGGGGTCTTCGCGTCATCGAGATCTATCCCGGCGGCGCCCAGGACGTCTGGGGCATCCCGCGGGCCGCCCGGGACATCGAAGCCCTCCGGCTCGGTCTCCGGACGCTGGGGGTGAAGGGCCTGAGGAAGGCCGCTTCGGACCATGAGTTGGATGCCGCGACCGGCGCCCTGGTGGGAAGTCTATTCCTGCGGGGTGAGGCTGAGATCTATGGGAATTTCGCCGAAGGGGCGATCGTCATGCCCTCCTCTTAACATCACGGCCATCGAGGGACGTCCCGTCCAAGCTGTTGACCCCGCCCACACCAAACTCAAAAAAACCGATAGTTATTTGTTGACGACGATCCGGAGCGACTTGGGCAGGACGCGGAAGGTGACCTCGTCGAGCTCGCCGAGGACCTCGCCGTTGTATTGGACGGGAAGGGCCTTCCCCCGGATGATGAGCTTTCGGGCCTTGAAGTGCCTCTGGGTCCGCTGGAAAAGTCCCAAGTAGAGCCAGGCGAAGTTGAGGAGGTACTCAGCGGGCCCCGTTTCCACCAGGGTGACATCGAGGTAGCCGTCCTGGACGTCGGCCTTGGGGGCCACTCGCCAACTGTATCCGAAGAAGTTCGTCTTGGCGACGATGCAGTCGAAGAACCGGGACTTGATCGTCTTCCGGGCGAAGTGCCGGCCCCGGTCGTCCACCCCGTCGATGAGCTCAACTTCCTTTTCTTCCAAGGGCAGTTTGAACATCTTCCATATGGCGAGGAGGTGTCCGAGCAGGCCCTGGACCGGGTGCCGGAGCTTTTCCTGGGTCACGCCGGCCGTGGCCCCGACACTGGCGAAGCCGGCATACCGGCCTTCCACTTCCATGACGTCGGACCTCACGATGGCCCCCCTGGACAGGACATCGACGGCTTTCTTAGGGCTCTTGGGGATGCCGTAGGTCTTGCGGAAGGCGTTGCCGCTCCCGAAGGGGATGATGCCCAGGACGACCTCGTTCTCGCGCCCGGATTCGAAGATGCCCTGGAGGACGTCGGCGATGGTGCCGTCCCCGCCGATGGCCACGATCATCCGGGAGTCGCCGCAGGACTCTTTGGCCAGTTCAACCGTATCCGTCCGGTCGCCGCGGAGGTCGAAGTACCGGCCGGGGAGCTTCCTTTCGAGGACCTTGCGCAGTTTTCGGCTTCTGACCCACCTGTCGTTGGCCGCCTTGGGGTTGATCAGGCATGTGGTCAGGGGACTTGGCTTTTTTTGGCTCATGGTTTTTCGAAGGCGTTTATTTATAGCATCTTGAGAAGGGTGTGTCAAAAAACGGTCATTCAGCTCTTTTCCCCCTCTTCAGCACCTTCCGCAGGATGGGCAGGTTGGCGGCCGCGATGAGGACGGCCATGAGGAGGACGAGGGCGTAATCGGGGAATTGGATGGCCCGGGCCGCCAGCGCCAGGAGGTACATCCGGGGGCCCCGCGACGTGATCACGGCCAGGATGTATTTCACGATCGGGTAGCGGGCGATGACCACCAGGAAGCGGAACGGATAAAAGGGGATCGGCGTGAACCCGGCCACCCAGAGGGCGGCGAAGGGCGCCTTCTTGAATAGGTTGACCGTTTTTTGGACGGCTTTTCTTTCCAGCATCTTCCGGAACACCTTGAGGTCGGCCAAGTACTTGAAAACCGTGTAGTTCAGGATCTCGGTGACTACCGTTCCGGCCACGGAGATGAGGGCCACGGTCAGGGGCGAATAGAACTTCCCGAAATAAAGGAGCACGGGCTCGTGGGGGACTGTGGCGATGATGAATTCGGCGGGGAAGCAGTAGAGGAAAAGGACCCAAAGGCTCTTGCTTTCCCGGAGGGAACTCGAGGTCAGCCACCAGACGAGAAGGCCGGTGACGAAGGCGATCTCAAAGGCGAAGATCAGCGCCTTTGTCCAGCCCGGCACGGGCTTGGCCTTGACCTCGGGGACGGCGCCGAGATCGCCGAGATTCGCCGTCGGGTCGTTCATGGGCAACGGTTCTCAGCTTCGAATGGACCTCAGGCCGTCGGCGATCGCGTAGCGGGCGGGTTTTTCGGTGTTGGCCCGGATGCTCGTGTAGCAGAGGGCGCACTCGTTCGTCTTCAGGAAATCCCGCAGCATCTCCTTCCGACTCCCGTACTTGCGGATGATCAGGCCGCAGGGGGAGATGGTCCCGTCCGGGTTGACCACGAAGAATCTCTCGCCCGCCCGGCACCCCTCCACGGCCCCGTTCGTGAAGTATTCGGGGATCCGCCGCAGGACGTAATCCGAGGTGAAGACGGTGTCGTGGCGCTTCTTGAACTCCCGGATCTTTTCCAGCACCTCGCGGAGCTCGCCGATCTCCTCTGCCGAGATCATGTATTCTTTCTTGCGGGTCCTGAGGAGGGTATAGGAGCTGAAGTTCATCCGCAATCCCCACTCCCGCGCCAACTCCGCCAAGCGGGGAAGCTCGCGGAAGTTGTCCCTCTGGATGACGCAGGAAAGGGTGATACCCGAGTTTCGGACGTCCTTCAGTCCGAGGGCCAGGGTCCGGATCTTCTGAAAGAGTCCGGGGATGCCACGGAATTCGTCATGGCGCTCGTCCGGATAGTCGAGAGAGAGCGAGATCTCGTCCACCCCGGCCTCGCGGAGCCTGCCATATTTCTCGACGGTCAGGAGAGAGCCGTTCGTGGTCAGGACGATGAACGGCGCCTTGCCGGGACGCCGGATCGCCCGGACAACCTCTTCCACGTCCTTCCGGAGGAGGGGTTCGCCCCCCGAAATCTGGGCGACCACCGGCCTGAGCTCCCGCGAGATCCTCCCCAGCTCCTCAGGCGCGGCCCTTTCCTCGGGCGCAGACCCGCCGAGGTGGCAGTGCTTGCACCGGGCGTTGCAGTTGTAGGTGATCTCGAAGGACACGCAGAGCGGCCTCTTCCGGAGATAATTGGCGGCCCCCCGGACCGCCAAGGACAAAGAACGCGTCGTCGGGTTCATGGTGTTTGGTCCTCTTTCACTTTGCTGATCCGGAACAGCCGGCGGATCGAATACACCTTCACGCCGATGAGACCGAGGGCCAGGAGCGCCGCGGCCGGCCACAGACCCGGCAGGAAGATCAGGAGCAGAGTCACCACGGTTGAATTC
>JALHVH010000077.1 GCA_022867105.1 Candidatus Aminicenantota bacterium | reverse complement strand
TTTCTTGATGTCCATGCTTCTCCTTTTATGCCAGCAGGTTTGTCGTCCGGGTGTTCATAAGCCCGATATAGACGGGGAGCGTCAGGTCGTCCATGCCCATCGGATGGACGTCGGCCACGACAGCCCGCAGGACGATCTTCGCCGGGATGATCTTCGAGTCCGCATATTCGACGTCCTCGATGATGAGACGCGGCATTTCGAACTTGAGGTAATAGGCGAAGGTCGTGGCGATGATCGGCCCGGTAATGACCAGGTCCAGCTTTTTCTCCGTCCCCGCCGTCCAGGCCAGGAAATAGGCGTTATTCACCGCGTCCATCCTCGGGAAGTTCATCGTCAGCTTGACTGCCGGCTTGTCGTTCTCGACTGGCTCGATGATCGTCTGGCTCGAAGCGACGTGCTCGGCATCCATCTTCCGTTCGATTTCGAGCGTGAAATCCTTCGGCTTAATGACGTCCCCGGGCGCGGCCAGCGCATCCCCGCCCTGCGCATTCATCCGGAAAACAGTCTGGCTGTATTTCGCCCGATGGTGGGCGTTCGCCGGATAGGTGACCGCAGTCATGGCCGTGATGATGGTCGAGTTGTCGATGAGTTTGTCGCCATGCAGATTGAACGAAGCCTTGATGAGCCCGCTGCTCAGCGAAAACGTCCCCTTTAGAACCTTGAAGCTCGGGACAACATGGATCTTCGCGCCCTTCTCGACGGCATAGGTCCCGAAAATCCCGACGACCGAGTCCTTCAGCGAAAGCGCGTGGAGAATGGCCGTCGGCGATGTCTGTGGCACCGGGGCCGCAGCCGTGCCCATCAGCATGGCCAGGAGGATGTTCTCCAAGCCATCCCAGCGGTAATCGAAGTCGAGCCCGAAGTCCGAGGGGTTAATGTTCCCGACGTCCAGGTTCGACTCGAACGCTCCGTAGGATTCGTCCTCGATCATCTGCACGGCCGCCTTCGGCACGCCCGCATTCAACGGAAGAATCCCGCACCCGATCGCACCGGCCTGGGCCTCCGTCCCCCATTCCGCACCCTTGATGATGGCCGCCTTGTTTAACCGTTTTTCTACGTCGCCCATTTTGTTAACCTCCTATATTGGTCTTTTTCTTTGCAGGCCGAAGCTCGGACACCGCCTTCGGTTTCTCTTCGACGGCGAAACCATCCCGTGCCCAAGACAAGATGACCTCATCCGGAATGCCCCGCGCCACCGTGTCGATCACGTCCCCGACCCTGAAGAGGCCGTAGTCCGTGTGCTGGTTGCTTTTCTGCCATTTAATAATCATGCGCCACCTCTCTTATTCACCGATTTTGCCCGCGATGCTGACCCGGATCTTCTGGTCGAAGAACCCGAATCCCTCCAGGCTCAGATATCCGTCATCCGTTTCCGGACTCTCTTCAATTCTGATCTCGACAGCCAGCGCGCCCAGGCTCCCGGCCGCCCCGCTCCGCGAGTCCGCGTCGATGGCTTTCCTTATGTCGGCGATGCTATTCTCCAGTCGCGTTACGGTGTCGACGCTGTCCTTGACGATCCCCTTGACCGAAATGTAAAAGTCCTCGGTATATTCGCTTTCGTCACCCGCCGCGCCGCTAAGCTCCACCTTGCCGCCGGAGCCCGTGAATACCATGTAGGTCGGATATGCTTTACATTCGGTCCAATGGATGAACCTTTTAGCGACATCGCCGGGCGTGTAGAAGTAGGTAGCGCCCGTCGAGATCCCCTGAAGGACCGCGAAGATTCGGTTGATGACCTGAAGTCGGAGAGGCGTTGCTGGGATTGTCATAACACTCTCACAATGATCGCCTCATGATTGGGTGAGCAATAGCTGCTTCCGTTCGAGGTAAGGACCGTGAATTGAACCACGTAATCTTTGCCCGTCACGCCACCGGCGATCATCTGTAAAACCTGTTGGCCGGAGACGACCGGATCCCCATCGAGCGTCAGGCCCGCCGGAGTCGAGACCGCTGTTGCCGAAACTAGGGTGTTTGTATCGTCCACGTCGGGAGGCCGATAGTAAAGGCCGATCTTGAATTTCTCGGCCGGCGCTTTCTCAATGATGACTTGAGTCATTAGCGTTCTCCGATATCCTTTAGAGCATTGCGTCCGGTTCGCAAAACGTCCCTGACCCGCCGGCTTCGGATGACCGGGAAAACAAATTCCTGCCCAGACTCAATGGTCAGGATGGCACTATCGGAGAATTGCTCCTGCCAACCCTCTTGAACGGCCAGTAGGATCAGTAAGTCTAGTAGGGCCGCATCTGAAATCTGCTCTTGATGGCCTTCGTCGGCCATAAGCACGATGATTCGGTCAATCATCGTTTCATCCGACACCTGAAGCTGGACCCCTTCCAGAGCCGTTAGAACATGTGTCTGGATAAGTGCCGGAGAATCCGAGCCCTCTATTTGTATGCCTTCGGCGGCCCCGAGATTGTGGATCTGGCTTAAAGCGGGCGAGTCAGAAGCCTGGTTCTGCGCCCCTTCCGCGATGATGAGGTTATGGACTTGGCTCAGCGCGGGCATATCCGAGATTTCGAGTTGAACGCCTTCGTCCGGGATAAGGTCAATTGCACCCGCCTCTTCTTCAAGCACGGGCACGTCCGATGTCTGAATTTGGAACCCTTCATCGGCGGCCAGAACATAGGTCTGCGTCAATACAGCCCCGTCCGATGCCTGTTCCTGACTTTCTTCGGCGGCCGCCAAGACGTGTGTTTGACTTAATGCCGGGGTATCGGAGAGCTCAGTCTGATAACCTTCCGCCGCCGCCAGCTGGTGTTCCTGCGTCAAACCGGGCGCATCGCTCCCCTGGGTCTGATTACCTTCGGCGGGAATGAGGTCATAGGTAGGAAGCGCTGGCGTCAGGACCACCGCGTGTCCGCTGCTAACAGCGGACGTGAACGTGCTCAGGGAATGAGCGTCGATGGCGTCCGTACCCGATTTTATTCCGTAAAAACAGGCCAGCGCGCAGTACGTCGTGGAATAAGCGACCGCATAGGCGATGCTACAGACGGGATCGGTCCCGGAGCACGCGGTTGCCACGCCACCCGAGGCATTGCTTCCGATAATAAGGACCGTGCATCCATCCGTTACCGTGACGATGGGAACGGCGACGGAAGTCCCGGCACTATTAATCTGCTGGTTCGCCGCATTGATCGGGGTGGTCGTATTAACGCCAAGCCATGCCGCCATCTCCCCCCGGTTGCGTCCCGATGTGCCGAGGGTGAAAGTGAAAGTCGTGGCATCAACGTCGGCTTGGACTGCAAACTTATAGAACAGCGCCGAGCGGGAACTTGCCGTGTTGGACTGCGCGCCGATTATGGTCCAGCCTGCCGGGGGCGTGATGGTTCCGGTTGTAGCTTTATTTACGACATGCGCCAGCATGAAGTCGCCAAGCGCCAACCCTGCGGGTTTTGTAATAATACAGTTCGCAGAGTTCGCCCCAGGGCTGGCCCCAACGGACCGCAATGAAATAGCCAAGTAAACTCCTTACGCCACGTCTCGGACTTCGCCCACATCGGTCGCCGGGAAATTGACCAAGTTGCCCTGCGTGAGCTGCTGCGGGGTCAATGTCCCGATGAGCTTGATGGTCGTGTCGCTCGACTTCCCGAGAACATAGTGGTTCGCTTCCCCGGTATGGTCGACAGCAAAACCGTTCTGCGCCGCCAGGATGAGTTTCCGGCCTGAGACATCCCCGTCGGCCTTCGAGAAGTCCCCGCCCGTCAGGATGTGCGTCGCCAGGTCATAGGTCGCCGACGCCTCCGCATACGTCGCGGGCTGAGCCGAACAGATGAAAAGTCTGTCAGCCGCCTCAAGCGGGGCCAGCTGTAGGTCGATGACCGCATCCGGAATGAGTTTCGCCATGTTATCCTCCTAAATTCATTTTATTTCCGATCTCAAACCAACCCCGCCGCCACCCATTATCTCCGCGACCTTGAGTACCGCCGCCGGCTGCATCATGCCCTCAAGGATTGGCTCCTGCTTTTCGATGACCGAGGTGAACCACTTGGAAGCCGGGATGACGACGTTGAGCTTCGATTTCTTAGTGAGGGCGAGCCACTTGAACCGCTCCTCTTTCCACTTCGCGTACATGAACCAGGCCCATCCACGCATCCGCTTCGTGACGGTCGGGTGGGTCGTCCCACCCTCGTCCTGGATCTTCGCATAGGGAACCGATTGCTTGCCCCCGACGCCCGTCCCGATAGCGATGGTCCAGCGATCATCGCCGACGGTGATGACCTTCCCGATGTTCCGCATCATCATGCTGGTCTTCTGGCTGTGATAGAGGCGGACAGATAATTGCCTATCCCCCGCCGAATCCATGAGCGCCTTGATCGTCTCGGCTGTCCAAGTGGTTGCCTGATACTTGTGCGCCTTCGGGAGTGCCTTCAGGACTTGCGTCTTGCAGATTGCGCCGCTAAAATCCGCTCTCAACCCCGCCCCGTTTGTCATAGCTTCGGCCTCTTGTACGTCGCCAGGATCGCCCGGTGATTCTTTGTCAGTTCACCATCCGCATTAACGGTGCCCGTGGATCCGTCCGGGAATGTCCGACTGCTCTCCCCCCATTCGCCGCCCTTCATCGTCTTCCACTTCCGGGCGATGAGCTCGTAGCAGACCAGGATGATATCGGCTGGAATCGCCGTAAAGCCTGCCTCATAGGTGACCGTGAAGTTCCCACTCCCCTTCGCCCAGGTGCCATTCACGCGCCGAAGGCAAAGCGTCTCAATGACATAATCCTGGTCATAGCCGACCACGTATTCGTTTCCCTCCTGGTCAACGACGGTCGTGACCGCCGTGATGGGCCAGTTGGGAAGGTCGAGCATCGAGGTCCCCCTCCCGCTCACCTTGACGGCGGTATAGTGGACGTGCTCAATGTCGCAGCCGACCTCCCGCTTGACCTGCTCGGAGACGGCCGAGATGATCGCCGGAAGGATCGTGTCCCATTGCGTGGTCGTCTCCCCGGGCAAGAGATAGGTTTTCACGTTCGCGAGCGTCACCAGGTCCGCCATGTTTATTTCCTCCGGCTGGTTCGCCGGTCAAGACGCTTGAAGAAGCCCTTGTTCTTGTCGGCGCCGTCGAGCATCTTGTTCTCGGGGGCGCCGTCGAGGGCCTTCGCCCCGTCGGGAAGGCTTGCTCTCCCGTCTTCCAGAAGGACCGCGGCGATCCGCTCGGGGACATCCACCTCGGCTCCGGCCCGGAACGAACTGACTCTGATCCCGTCCAGGGCCACCGTATAGTCGATATTGAGCTTGATCCTCATCGTCACCTCCGTTATCTTTTCATGCTTGATGACCTGAAAAGATGAGGGGGCCCGGTATCCGAACCCCCTCGAGTTGTGCATATTGCTGCTTCCGCTTCAGTTTCAGATGACCGGCGCGTGCCTCGGGGCGCCCTTGATGATTGCCGCGAACGCGACGCCGGTTCCGGTGGTGGTGTCGACCCTCAGATACCGTTTGCCACCTTTGTAGCCGAAGGTCTTGATTTCATTGTCGGTGGCCTGGAGGAGCGTTGGCTCCGTGCCCAGGAGATCGGTGTCTGGAACGGCGGCGGCGTCCGAGAGGTTCGCGGCGTCCCCGTGCATGAGTTGGAAGGGCATGTCAACCGTCAGTGCGCCGGAGCCGCAAACGATAAGGGCCCCCTCATAGCCCTGGAGGTCAACGATGGCGTCCCCCGTCTTTGCGGCTGCGCCCAGCGAGGCCGGGTAGATTGAGTACGCGGCCAGTAAATCGTGATAAAGGTCTTTCATGTTTTTCTCCTATTACGCCTCTGGCGCTTAGGCCTTCAGCGTGTAAATCTTGATTGCCTCGGGGAGGACTACCTGGCCGCCGACCCGCTTCCGCGCGCTGATCTCGATGCAGCCCGTGCTCTTGGACGAATACGGGTCGATGAGCACTTCGATGTCGATGCGGTCGACGATGATGTAACCCTGCCGGAAGTTTCCGATGGCCACGGCCTTGGCAGACCCTGCCTCGGCCGGCATGTCCGGGCACTCCACGAAGGGAAGACCCAGGACGTTCGCGGGCGCTCCGAGCTGGAGGCCGGGCTGCCAGAAATAGACTCCGGTTGTCGCGTCCTTCATGATGCTGATCGCCAGCGTCGAGGACCGCTTCCACAGCCATGTCGCCGCCCTGGCGTAGGCTTCCTTGAGCGAATAGAGCAGCTGCTTGAGGTCATCGTTGACGATCTTGGCCGACGTGGTGACGCCGGTGAATCCGGTGACATTGGCGTTGCTCAGGAAACCCTCGGGCTTCCCGACAGCGTTTCCGGCAATGAACCCCGTCCCTTCGAGGACGCCGAACTGCTCGGCGAACTCGGCCCGGATGAACCCGAGGATGTCGAATGTGTTGTCCTCGAGGTCCTGCTTCGAGACCTTCGCAAGGGCGAACATCTCGTGCGTGGGGATCTCTTCCAAGCCGAACTTCGGGTTGGTCGTCTCCGCCCTGGTCCCGATCTCGGCCACCCAGGACGCCGAGGCCGACGTGGTCTTCTTGGGCCACTGCTTCGCCCTGGCGCTGGTCGTCACGACGCGGGCCACCGTCCGGAACGGCGAGAACTCGACGATGTCCCTGATGAGCTCGTTCGTGAACTCGACGGGGGCCAGATAGCCTCCCGTGGTGGCGTCGCCGATGGTCATGACCTTCCGCTCCTCCGGGGCCAGGGAATCGATTCCCTTCCGGAGATACTTGATGAACGCGGCCTTGTGCGCCACGGCCAGCGCCGCGGGCTCCGTCGGAAGGGCCGCGCCGGGCGTCTGGAGCTTGACCACAGTGGCGCAAAGCTCCAGATACTTCTTGTCGATGTTGACCTTGAACTCCTCGAAAGAAGCCTTCGAGGTCAGGCCCTTCTCCATCTCCGTGTGCTTCGCCTGCACGTCGGTGATGAGCTTCGTGACCTGATCGTTCAAATCCTTGATTTTCGTCTCAACTTCACTCATGATTTTCCTCCGTTAAGGATTGAGATATTCCTTGATCCGCGCAATCGTATCGTCGATCAAGTGGAGGGCCTCCGGCTTGACCGCAGGAGTGGATTTCTCCGGCTCCGACGCGGGTTCAAATTCGATGTATTTCACCTCGTTATCCTTCAGCCAGGCCTTCGCCTCGGCCTCGGTCCAGTCAGATATCGGGAATCGGATCGCCTGGGGAATGGGATAATCATCGGGATCGCTTGCGCCTTTGAGCTTGCCCCAGATGACATCGGCCGTTGCCGGGACCTTGATCTTCCCGTAGATTTTCCCATTGGCCTTGCGCCGGAAACTGTCGGCGTCAAAATCGTCCGGATCCTTCAGGCGGGCCGAATGCTCATTGGGATACGGCTTGAGTTCGAGTGACTTGACCTCTCCGACCTCGGCCTCCGGGCATGCCTGGAAAACACAGGGGGATACCTCCCAGAGGCTGATCTCCTTTAGCTGCCGCACGTTCGATTCCTTGTCGATGGATTCCTTGACGACATTAAATCCGATGGACAATCCCTTTATGGCCGCCTGTGCCATGAGAGAGCGGATCTCCCTGGCGAGTTGCACGTCAAGATTAAGCTTCCCCATCACGCTCAGACCCTTCTCGTCTTCGACTCCGGAGATCACGCCGATCGGCTTGTCGATGTTGTGCGACCAGAGGAGTGGAAACTGCTTCTTCTCTCGGAGGGTCTTCTTGAACGCGCCCCTCATGACGGTTTCGCCATAGGCGTCCACCATGTCGAAAATTGATGCATAGCCGGTGAACGTCCCGGCCTCAGCTTCCGCCTCTTCGCCCATCGTGAACTTGAA
>JALHVH010000483.1 GCA_022867105.1 Candidatus Aminicenantota bacterium | reverse complement strand
CCTGCGGGGCGGACGGCTCTTCCTCCTGAGCACGAACAGTGTCGTCTATTGCCTCAAGAAGACTTCCGGCGACGTCCTCTGGTGGCAGAACATCCCTTCCCGGACGGCCTATGAGCTCGCGGTCATCGAAGACAAGGTGGTCATTTCGACACTGTCCTCCCACCTCCTGGCGTTCGATGTCGAGACGGGCCGGAAAACCGGCGAATACAAAACGGAGCAGGACCTCAAAACCAACGCTCTCTGGATCGATCCTTTCCTCATCATCGCCCAATACGATTTTCAGACCGACGGCGGCCGATTCGTTTATCTCAGGAAGGACGTCCGGGCCCTGTTATCCGCCCAGAAGGCATCGCCCCAGTCGGTCGGCGACGAGATCCCGTTCGCCGCTTCCGCCATCGGCTTCTTCAAGCCGAACTACGAGTTCTACCTCAAGACCGGCGAAAAACGGGAGGTCGCCCAGAAGGCGTCCGACACGAACATATGGACATGGTACGCGGAGGCGGAAGGCAGCTATTCCGTGGGCGTCAATGTGACCGACGAGAAACAGTCGCGGGAGATCGAGGTCCCGTTCGTCATAGAAAAGCGCCCGGAAAAAACAGCCGAATCACCCCTAATGAAAGGAAACGCAGCCATGACTCGCGAACAAGCCTTGGAATTGGTCAACAAGCATCTCAAGAACGGGAACCTGATCAAGCACTGCCTGGCCGTCGAGGCCTGCATGAAGGCCGTCGCGTTACGGCTGGGCCAGGACCCGGAGCCATGGGGGTTGGCCGGTCTCCTTCACGACCTGGATTACGAGGTCACAAAAAAGAGCCCCGAGCTCCACACATCCGAGACGGTGAAGATCCTCAACGGGCTGGGCATGGATCCTTTGATCGTTCACGCCGTCCAAGCCCACGCCGGGAAGGTCCCCTGCGCAAATCCCATGGACTGGGCTATTTTCTCCATCGATCCCTTGACCGGACTGATCATCGCCGCGACCCTGATGCATCCGACGAAGACGCTCAAGGCGATCGACCTCGAATTCGTCAAGAGGCGGTACAAAGAAAAGAGCTTCGCCAAGGGCGTCAGGCGCGATGAGATCGAGCAGTGCGTCAACCTCGGCCTCAGCCTGGACGAGTTCATCACCATCTGCATCCAAGCCATGCAGGGCATCGACCAGGACCTCGGCCTGGCCTGAGGCCCAAAATTGCCGATTGGAGGCTTTCTTCTTAAGCCACGACGCCGACTCCTGGTGATGCCCGAAATTCCAGGGACACGACACCAATTCCAGAGAATCCGTTCATGTCCCGGAATTCCGACTCGCGTCCTAACGGGCATTTTGGCCTGACCCCATTCACCGGCTTGACATTTCCGCCTCTCTGGGCTAATTTGTTTTTGGCCTTTCGACCGGCTGGTCCGGGAGAGAAGGTCCTTGTTCTTTGCGCAGGCTCCGAGCCGTCCGGCCTAAAGACCAGAGGTCCAAGGCGGATGGCCGATAGGGCTCGGCCGGAAACGGCCTCGCCTCCCGCTTTGGAAAGGAGTAAAGGGATGCAGTCCCCAGGGCATGTTTTCCAAGCGGAAGGCGTGCCTTTTTTTTTGCCGTCCGGCGGGGCGACATGATGAGTGAAGGAAAACAGGTCGGATGAAGAAATTGTTGTCGCTTCTTGCGGTTGTGTGGCTGACGGGGCGATCCTTATCTGCCGCCCCGGCCGTCGAGCCGCCCGGCACCGCCGGGGACCTCATCTTGGCCACGACCACGAGCCTCCAAGACAGCGGGCTCCTGGACGTTCTGCTCCCCCGCTTCGAAGCTGCCTCCTCCCATCGGGTGAAGGCGATCGCCGTCGGCTCGGGAGAGGCCCTGAGGATGGGCGAGCAGGGGAACGCCGACGTGCTGATCGTCCATTCCCCTGCGGACGAGGAAAAGTTCATGGCCGCCGGTTACGGAAAGGACAGGAAGGAGCTGATGAGGAACGACTTCGTCCTGGTGGGACCCGAGGTGGACCCGGCCGGGGTCCGGGGGCGGCCGGTCCTCGACGCGCTGCGGGCCGTCTTCTTAAAAGGGGCGATCTTCCTGTCCCGTTCCGATGGTTCGGGAACCGACAAAAAGGAACGCGACCTCTGGAAGCGGGCGGGCTTCGAACCGAAAGGGCGCTGGTATCTGGAAACCGGACAGGGCATGGCGGAAACGCTCCGGATCGCGAGCGAAAAAGCGGGCTACACTCTGACCGACAGGGGAACGTTCCTGTCGCTCACGGGAAGATTGGACCTGCGGGTTCTCGTCGAGGGCGAGAAGGAGCTTTTAAACGTCTATCACGTCATCACGGTCAATCCCGGGCGGTTCCCTGAAACGAACATCAGCGGCGCCGAAGCCCTGATGGATTTCCTGATGAGTCCCGCTATCCAGACGTTCATCGGTCAATTCGGCCGGGAAAAGTATGGAGCGGCCCTTTTCAGCCCTTCTTTGAAGGGGCCGGGGGACGGCCCTGTAAGGTAAGCCCGGCATGGACATGATCTGGACGGGGATCGTCAAGGCCGTGGACATGCTGATCTCGCTCGATCCCGAGATCTACGGCATCGTCTGGCTGACGCTCAAGATCACGGGCACCGCCACCTTGATCGGGCTGTGCGTCGGGATCCCGGCCGGGCTCGGTTTGTCGGTGTCCCGTTTCCCGGGAAGGCGATTGATCATCGCCCTGATCAACACAGGCATGGGCCTTCCTCCCGTCGTCGTCGGTTTGTTCGTGGCCCTTTTTCTGTGGAGAATGGGGCCGTTGGGCTCGCTCCGTCTCATCTACACTCCGGCGGCCATGGTGATCGCCCAGGTCCTCATCGTCGTCCCGATCATCGCCGGCCTTTCGCTGGCGGCCTTTCAGAACGTCGATCCCGCGGCCCCCCTTCAGGCACGGGCCCTCGGGGCGACGAAGGCCCAGGCTCTCTTGGTTGTTCTAAAGGAGTCGCGGCTTCCCCAGCTGGCCGCCGTGATGGCAGGATTCGGGGGGGCCGTTTCGGAAGTCGGGGCCGTGCTCATGGTCGGCGGCAACATCAACGGGCAGACGCGGGTCCTGACGACGGCCATCGTCCAGGAGACGCGTATGGGGAGGTTCGAGGTCGCGATCGCCTTGTCGCTCGTCCTTCTCGCCCTGAGCTTCGCTGTCAACGCTCTCCTGACCTACATCCAGCAAAAAGGAGCCCAAGAGTGGAGACCCCATTCCTGGAAATGAAAGGGGTCCGGCACTCCTACGGCCCGCTCCGGGTCCTGGATATCCCGTTGTTTTCCTTGGCCAAGGGCGAATGCCTTGTCATCTTCGGACCGAACGGATCGGGCAAGAGCACATGGCTCCGGATCGCCTCGCTCCTGGAGAGACCCGGCCGGGGACGGGTTTTTTACAGGGGGGAAGAGGTCAGCGGAAAGACCGCGCTCAACGTCCGGCGCAGGTTCGTCCTGCTCCTGCAGCGGCCGTATCTTTTTCGAGGGAACGTGGAGAAGAACGTGCTTTTCGGACTGAAGGTCCGCGGGACGCCGAAGCCGGAGATGCTCAGACGGCTGGACAGGGCGGCCCGGATGTTCTCTCTCGGCCCCCTCCTTAACCGTGACGCCCGGAAGCTTTCCGGAGGAGAAGCCCAACGGGTCAACCTGGCCCGGGCCTTCATCCTGGAGCCGGACATCCTCTTCCTGGACGAGCCCTTCTCCGCCCTTGACGCCCCGACCCGGGAGGATCTCATCGTTGAGCTCAAGCGGGTTCTTAAGGAGACCGGACAGACGACCGTATTCGTGACCCACCATCGCGACGAGGCGGCGTTCCTGGCGACGCGGGTGGCCATCCTTGTCGGCGGGAGGGTCCTCCAGGCCGGAGAGACGGAGAGGGTATTCGCCTCTCCCGCGAACGATGAGGTGGCGAGGCTCGTGGGCCATGCCACCCTTCTCAAGGGGACCGTCGAAGAACGGAGGGGGGACCTCCTCGTCATCGCTCACGCAGGCCTGCGGATCCTGGCGGCGGGGGAAGCCCGGGAAGGGAGCGAGGTGCTTCTATTCCTGAGGCCCGAGGACGTTCTCCTGGCCCGGCGGAAGTTCGAAAGCTCGATCAGGAATTGGTTCGAGGGGAGGGTCGTGGAGATTTCTCCCGGCGACCGCCTCGTTCTCGTCTCCCTGGATTGCGGGTTCCTTTTGAAGGCGCGCTTGACGCGGGCGGCCGTCGACGAGCTCGGGCTCCGTGTGGGTGAGACGGCCTGGGCCGGGATCAAGGCGGCTTCCCTGAGGGCCCTGCCGGCGGGTGTGGAGAACGGGGATTGAAAGAGGTCATATGATCAGTTATGAAGAAGCCCGGAGGTCGGTTTTCGAAGAGGCCAAGACCCTCGGCGTGGAGGACGTCGCCTTGGACGACTCCTTTCGCCGGGTCTTGGCGGCGGACATCCGTTCGCCGCGCGCTCTGCCCCCCTTTGACAATTCGGCCATGGACGGTTATGCCGTGAGGAGCGCGGACACGCTTGGTGAGATTCCCGCGATCCTCGCCGTCACGTGGGAGCAGCCGGCGGGGACGGCCCAGGCCGGGGCTCTTGCCCCCGGCGAATGCGTGAAGATCATGACCGGAGCGCCGGTCCCCCGGGATGCCGATGCCGTCGTGCCGCGGGAGGACGTCAAGGAATCCGCGGCGACGATCGCCGTAAGCCGGCCGGTCCGGCCCGGAGAGAATGTCCGCAG
Source organism: Candidatus Aminicenantota bacterium (assembly GCA_022867105.1). GTDB lineage: Bacteria > Acidobacteriota > Aminicenantia > Aminicenantales > Saccharicenantaceae > JALHVH01. The sequence continues at coordinate 4,546 of JALHVH010000483.1, read as the reverse complement.
AAGGGGCGAGGATATCATCGAGGGAGAGACGGCGCTCACCAAGGGCACGTTTCTCAACGCGCCCTGCATCGGCTTTCTGGCGGCTCTTGGGATCGCCAAGGTCCCTGTGCGCCTACGACCTGCCGTGGGCGTCCTTACCACCGGAACCGAGATCCGTGACGTTTCCGAGCCCTTGGGCCCCGGCTCCATATACGATAGCAACAGCCATGCCCTGCGGGCCCAGATCGCCTCCGCGGGCGCGGTCCTCTCGTTCCTTGGGACGACGGGAGACGACCTCGATGGGACGGTCTCCAAGCTCCGGCAGGCCGCCGGGACTTCCCGGGTCATCCTGACGACGGGCGGCGTGTCGATGGGCGATCATGACGTGGTCAGGGACTCTTTCGATCGCGTCGGGGCGCGGCGGGTCTTCTGGAAGGTTGCCCAGAAGCCGGGCATGCCCCTGGCCTTTTATGTCCTCGAAGGCGGGGACGGCCCGTGTTACTTGTTCGGGCTCCCCGGAAATCCCGGGGCGGTCATGATCGCGTTCGAGGAATACGTCAGGCCGTTCTTGAACCTTCTTTCCGGACGGGCGGATTATCTCGCGCCCGAATTCGAGGCCCGGCTGTCCTATGAGGTCAGGAAAAAGAAGGGCCGTTTGAACTTCCTGAGGGTCCGTCTTTCCATGAAAGACGGGGAGTGGTGGGCGGAGAGCACTGGGGAACAGGGCTCCGCCATCTTAAGGTCGATGGTTCCGGCCGATGGCCTGGCTCTCGTCCCCGCCGCGGCGGAATCGCTTCCGGCAGGCTCAAAGGTCATCGTCCACAGAATGGCTTGGTGAGATGAAAGACAATTTCGACCGCAGGATCGACTACATGCGCCTTTCCGTCACGGACCGGTGCAACCTTCGATGCTTCTACTGCTCTCCCGGCCGGAATTTCGTCTTCATCCCGCCGTCGGAGGTCCTGTCCTATGAAGAATTCTTGAGACTGGCCCGTCTTTCCTTGGAGATCGGGGTCACCAGGTTCAGGATTACGGGCGGCGAACCCCTCGTCCGGAAAGGGCTCGCGGGTTTCATCCGCTCCCTTGTCGAACTCAAGGGGACCGGGGACATCGCCTTGACAACGAACGGCATCCTTCTCCGTGACAACCTGGACGCCCTCTGGGAGGCTGGCTTAAGGCGGATAAACATCAGCCTTGACAGCCTGGACCCTCACGCCTACCGCGAGATCACCGGAGGCGGCAACCTTCAGAACGTCCTGGACGCGATCGACGGGGCCCTGGAGAAGGGCTTCTCACCCGTCAAGATTAACGCCGTCCTGCTCAAGGGGAAGAACGACGACCTCTCACCATTCGTCGCCCTGGCCTCGGAGAAGCACGTCCACGTCCGCTTCATCGAGCTCATGGATTTCTCGCCCAACCAAGGGTATTTCGTTTCCGGGCGGGAAGCGATGGAGAGCCTGGCCCGGTTCGGCAGGCCGGAGGAGGCCGCGGCCCCCGAGGGCGCCGGCCCCGCCCGGTATTTCACGCTTCCCGGAATGAAGGGGACGATCGGGTTCATCAGTCCCTATTCCGACCATTTCTGCGCGTCGTGCAACCGCCTGAGGATATCGGCGGACGGCAGACTCCTGCCCTGCCTCTTCTCCGGGTGGTCGGTGGATTTGAAAAAGATACTCCGTTCCGGGACCGATGACGGCTCGCTCAAGACGGCACTTCGCGATGCTCTCTCCCGTAAACCCCGGAGGAGGGAAGAAGCGGCCGCCGGGGAGCGGGGGAACGGATTGAGAACGATCGGAGGATAGGACCATGAAACTGACACACCTCGATGAAAAGGGACGGCCTCGCATGGTCGACGTGAGCGCCAAGCCCGAAACGGAAAGGACCGCCCGGGCCATGGGCGAGGTCGGACTCTCCCGAGAGACTCTCGAGCTCATCGCTTCGAACAGAGTCCCCAAGGGCGAGGTCCTCAACACGGCCCGCCTGGCCGGGATCCAAGCGGCCAAGAGGACCTCGGAGTGGGTCCCACTTTGCCATCCTCTTCGGTTGACCCATGTCGATGTCGAGCTGACGCTCGCCCCGAAGGAGGGCCTGGTCCGCGTCGTTTCGACGGTCAAGGCCGTTGACAGGACCGGCGTTGAGATGGAAGCCCTGACGGCCGCGGCCGCCGCCTGCCTGACCGTCTACGACATGTGCAAGGTCGTGGACAAAAGGATCCTCATCGGGAACATCCACCTCCTGTCCAAGAAAGGCGGAAGACGTGGCGAATTCACCTGGTGATCGCGGTGCCGTGGTGTCGATCAACCTCAGTCCTTCCAAAGGCGTGCGCAAAGAACCGGCCGGGAGCGGGACTCTGTTGGAGGAAACCGGTCTCGAAGGCGATGCCCATGCCGGATTCGGACACCGCCAGGTCAGCCTGCTGGCCATCGAAAGCATCGATAAAATGAAGGACCTTGGCCTTGACGTCGGGCCCGGGGATTTCGCCGAGAACGTCACGACCTCGGGGGTCGACCTGGTTTCGCTTCCCATAGGGACCCGCCTGCGATTGGGGGAAGCTCTTCTCGAGGTCAGCCAGATCGGCAAGGTCTGCCATTCCCGGTGCGCCATCTTCGAGCAGGCCGGAGACTGTGTCATGCCCAGAGAAGGGATCTTCGCCCGGGTCCTGGTCGGTGGGAACGTGAGGACCGGCGACCCTGTTGAAGTCTTGAAAAAGGAGCCCGAACATGCCTGAAGGGATACGGTTCGCCGTGCTGACCATCTCCGATCGTTCGTCCCGCGGAGAAAGGGCCGATGAAAGCGGTCCTCTCCTCGGGCGGATCGTTTTCGAATGGGGGGGCGAGGTCGTCCTGTCGGAAATACTCCCCGATGAACGGGCCGTGATCCGCGCCGAGCTTGAAAGGATCGCCGACGGCGGGCTGGCCGATGTCGTGCTGACGACAGGGGGGACCGGCTTTGCCCCCAGGGACGTCACTCCGGAAGCGACGAAGGACGTCATGGACCGGGAGGCGCCGGGGCTGGTCGAGGCCATGCGGGCCGATAGCCAAAAGAAAACGGCGACGGCCATGCTTTCCCGGGCGGTTGCCGGGATCAGGAAGGCGACCCTCATCATGAACTTGCCGGGAAGCCCGCGCGCGGCCCGGGAAAACCTTGAGGTTGTCCTGCCCGCCCTGGCCCACGCCGTCGAACTTCTCAGGGGGGGCGTGGGGGACTGCGGAAAACCTTGAGCCGGCGGCGGTCAGGCCCTTTTGACACGGGCTGGGCGCTATGCTAAAAAGGAAATCGAAATGAAAGCCATCGCCGTCGTCGGTCCCTCGGGAAGCGGCAAGACCACGTTCCTCCTCCGCCTGATCCCGGAGCTCAAGTCCAGGGGCGCGAGGGTCGCCGTTCTCAAGCACTGCCATGAGGACGTGCCTTTGGACAAGGAAGGGAAGGACTCCTGGAAATTTACCAAAGCGGGCGCGTCCCGGGTCGGTATCGTGACGCCGGGCCGTGTCGTCGTCTTCCAGGAGACGGGAACGCCGGACGATATCGAGGGCGCCGTCGGCCGGTTCTTCGCCGACGCGGACATCGTCCTGGTCGAGGGCGGGAAGGGAGTCAGGGGACTGAAGAAGATCAGCCTCGTGCGCAAGGACATCGCCGAGAGGCTGGAGTTCGCCCCCGAGGAGCTGCTGGCCGTGGTGTCCGATGACGAGGTCGAGTCGGCGATGCCCGTGTTTCGTTTTTCCGAGGTCGATAAGATAGCCGACCTTGTTATGTCGTCGTCCGGTCGGTCTCCCGAAGCGACGTTGGTGGTGGACGGGGTGGAAGTTCCGCTCAATCCTTTCGTTGAATCCTTCATCGGGAACACGGTCATGGGAATGGTCGGCTCTTTGAGGGGAACGAACCTGGACCCCGGGGATGTCGTCCTTCATATCTCGCGGAAGGGATCCCGGAAATGACCGCGAGAATCAGGAGGGAGCGACTGGAGAAGGACCTCTTCTCGAAGCATGATCCGAGGGTCCTTGCCGCCCTCAGGGAAAGCACGGTTGGGATCGCCGGGGCCGGCGGCCTCGGCTCTAATGTTGCCATCTCCCTGGCCCGGATCGGGGTCGGAAGGCTTATCATCGCCGATTTCGACAGGGTCGAGCCCTCCAATCTCAACCGGCAGCAATATTTCGTCGGGCAGATCGGACGTCGCAAGGTGGAGGCCCTGCTCGAGAACCTGAAAAGGATCAACCCGTTCTCCGAATACTCGGTCCACGACATAAGGATCAGCGGAAAGAACGTCGGCCGGATCTTCGGGGCCGCAGACATCCTTGTCGAGGCCTTTGACAAGGCTGAAGCCAAGCACATGCTCATCGAGGCCTGGCTGTCGCTCTTCCCGGAAAGACCCATCGTCGCGGCCTCGGGCCTGGCCGGTTATGGGAAGAACCGGAAGATCCATGCCCGGAAGATGGGCAGCCTGTATATCTGCGGCGACGAGGAAAGCGAGTGCGCCCCGGGTATCAGTCCGATGGCGCCCCGGGTTGCCATCGTGGCCAACATGCAGGCCAACTGCGTCGTGGAACTGCTCGTCAAAATGAGATGTGAACAT